>JBKGZE010000139.1:0-6360 GCA_046545735.1 Gemmatimonadota bacterium
GGACGGCGCCGAGCGCCGGGGCGCCGGCTGCGGCGGCGCCCACGTCGTGCCGCGCGGCCTCCTCCAGCGAAACGCTGTCGAACAGGTGCCGGCCGCTGACGTCGTCCTGCGTGGACGAGAACGGCTGGCGCTCCCAGCGGCCGGTGGGGTTCACGTCGGCCCTGGTCTGGATCCAGACCAGGCCGCCCGACTGGTCGTCCACCTGCGGGGCGAGGAGGCGGACCGCGTTCACGCCCCTGCCCTGCGCGTAGCGGCCGAAACGCTCGTGTCCCTGCCCGAGCTGGATCGCCACCGTGTCCTGGCGGACGCCCGGGTGGCGCCAGACGGGGAGCTCGAGGGTCCCGTTGGGGGTGGCCACCTCCACGATGTGGCCGTCGTCCAGCCCGTACTCGTCGGCGGTGCGGGGGTTCATCTCCAGCACCGAGCCCCACGTGTGCTTGGAGATGGGGTCCGGCAGCTCCTGGAGCCAGGGGCGATTGGCGAGCCGGCCGTCGTAGAAGCGGTAGGACGGGTAGACGACGAGGGCGAACTCGCCGTCGCCGGCGAGCCGCGGCGGGTCCAGCGTGAGGCCGGTCCCGTCCACCGCGCCCATGGCCGCCGGCTCCGCCTGGCCGTATTCCGCAGTGACGATAGCGCCGCCCTGGAGCGCTTTCGTCCACCACTCGTCGAACGTGCCCACGCCGCCGGCGGTGCCCTGGAGCGTCCGCCACCGCTCGCGCAGGTAGTCGTAGAAGGTGGTGGCCGCGGTGGGCAGCGTCGCGTTCATGCGCCGCGCGACGCTCAGCAGCACGTCGCCCGTCTGCTTCGTGTCGAAGACCGGCGTCATGACCGGCTGGACCAGCGCGTGCACCCCCGGCCGGGGCCGGTAGTCGCCCCAGGACTCGAGGAAATGGTGGTCCGGGAGCAGGAGGTGCGCCGCCGCCGTGGTCTCGTCCAGCCACGGCGAGAAGGAGGCGATGAAGGGGACGGCGGCCAGCGCCGACTCCACCCGCTCCTGGTCGGGCAGCTCGTAGAGCGGGTTCGGGCCGTGGACCAGCAGCGCCGAGACCTCGCCCGCCGCCATCTGCTCCAGCAGCTCGGCCATCCCGGCGAACGTCGCCCGCTCCTCGGCCGCCGCGAGCCGGACGGTCCGGCCCACGTTGCCGGCCGCCTCGTTGAGCACGGTCACCGCCGTGGCCAGGGTGGTGGCGGCGGCGGTGGTGGTGCCCACGCCCGGACCGGCGGCCAGCGAGGGGCGGGTGGCGAAGTCGTGTGCGGCGATCCGCAGCCGCTCCGGGTCCACGCCGGCCGTCTCCGCGAGCGCCCCGGCGTCCAGGCCGTCGAGGATGCCCGCCGCGGCACCGGCGCGGCCGGTCTCGTCGGCCACGAGGCGGGCGAGAGCCAGCGCCACGAGGTGCTCGGTGCCGGGACGCGGCGCGATCCACTCGTCGGCGTTCAGGTCCGTCAGCGACTGGTGTGGCGTGACCGCGATGAACCGGCCCCTCCGCCCCCGCTCGTACGCGTGACCCTCGACGAACCCATGGGCGTAGTCGACCGGCGAGAAGAAGGTCTCCATGAAATCCGCGCCGAACGAGAGCACGACCTCCGCATTCGCGAAATCGTAGATCGGCACGGCCTCGCGGCCGTACAGCCGACGGTACGCCTCGCGGATCGGCTCGTGGCCGAACGAGTCGTAGCGGACACGGCGCACGCCGGTCGCTTCCGCCCACTCGTCCAAGAACCCATCCATGCTGCTCTCTTCCGGCCGCGTCAGCAGCACCGCACGGCCTCCCGCCTGCACCAGCACCTCCGCCAGCGACTGCTCCGCACGGTCCCAGCTCACCCGCGACCAGTCACCCCCGTCCCGGACCAGCGCCTGAGGGATCCGGTCCGGGTCGTACAGGCCGTGCAACGAGGCCTGGCCCCGCGCGCATAGACTGCCGTGAGAGATCGGACCCGGGCTTCCCTCCGCCTTGATCGCCCGACCCTCCCGCGTCTGGACCGTCATGCCGCAGCCCGCCGGACACTCCCGGCACGTCGTGCGGTACGAGGTCGGAACCCCGGGCGTGCTCTCCTCCGGCTGGACCAGGTACGGGATCAGACGATCCGGCTCCCCCGCACACCCCGCGGTCGCTCCGGCACCCGCCACACCCAGGATCTTCAGGAAATCCCTGCGCTCCATCGGCTTACTCGACATCAGCTCGCGATCAGTAGTGGCAGACCGTGCAGTCGGTGCGGACCTCCCGCTCCCGATGGCACTCCAGACACCAGCCCATCGTCAGCTCCTGCTCGAGCTGGATCTCCGCCATCGCCTCCACCTGGCCATGACACTCCTGACACTCCAGGTCCTCCGCGTTCACATGCAGCATGTGCGGGAAATGAGCATGGTCCGGGATGTCGTAGATCCGAACCCACGGGATCCGCCGACCCGCCTGCCAGTACCGCGTCAGCTCCCGTACCCCCGCGCTGTCCGCCGCCACCATCGGAACCCCGCCCGGAAGGTGACACCCCGCACAGACCTCCACCGAAGGGATCCCCGCATCCACCGATCGGTCCGCCGTCGAGTGGCAGTACATGCACGGGATCTGGTTCTCCCCCGCGTGAATGTCATGCGGGAACGGGATCGGCTGCTCCACCGGGCCGCCCGCAACCGCGTCGATCGCGAATGCGGCTCCAGCCGCAGCCGCGAGCAGTGCGCCAATCAGGGCTATCAGGGTCCCTCGTCCCATCATCCTCGAGGTGAGGGGCCCGAGTGGTGGGCCCGACTACACGGTGGCCGGGAATTCCCCTACCGGCCGGAAAGGCGGCAAATGTGGGGCGCGCCTTGTAGGGATGCAACCCCGGACCCGCCGGGGGTCACCGGACGCACCTGCGGCCGGGACGACGGGCGGGGCTGTTGCAAGATTCTGGCCGGCTACTCGTCGCGGAGGTCCTCGGGCCCCATGAGGGCTGCGCGGAGGACGCGGGACCAGAGGGCGTCGGGTTCCTCCGGGTGTTCGGGGTTGGTGGTGGCCCGCACGGGGCCCTCGGGGTCTCCGAGCTTTCGGAGGTGGTCGGCGAGGAGAGCGCGGAGGTCGGGGTTGTAGGTGGCCTCGGCCATCATGCGGATCTGCTTGCGGGCGAGGTCGACCTGTCCGGCGTCGACGGCGGTCTGGACGTACTCGTCGACCTCCCACTCGGCGTCGCTGAGGAGGCCTTTGCCGATGGAGAGCCATGCGAGGGTGCAGCGGGCGCGGACGGCGCCGGGGGAGATGCGGAGGAGTTTGCGACAGACGGCGCCGGCGGCGTTGTAGCGACCGGCGCGGAGGTAGGCATCGATGGCGCGGCCGTAGTAGCCGGGTGCGCGGGCGCGGTCCCGTGCCTCGACACAGAGGTCCCCCGCCCGGTTGAAGAACTGGGCGTCGAAACCGGGGAGAGCGATTTCCGCTTGTTGCTCCAGCGACCTGAGTCGCTGGTCGAGTTCAGGCTCCGGCCCCGAAGGCTGATCCCTGAGGTGTTTGAAGATCATCGAATCCTGGTTGAACGTACCTCGCTCTCCGGGAAGTGCAAGGTGGCGGCGAGGGGCGGGTGGCGGAAGGACGTGGCGTCGAGCACGTCCGCGGAGCGCACCTGGGCGCCCCGGACCCAGACGCGGATGCTGGTGGCGTGCTCGGGCTGGGGGAAGGTGGAGCGGCCGGAAGCGCTGCTGAAGGCGTCGTGGAAGCCCGCGCTGGCGAGGGCGGCGGTGAGCTGGGGGTCTGGAGCGGCGCGCGGGTTTCCGAGAACGACGGCCGGGCCGAGTCCCACGAGCTCCAGGGCCGTGGTGATCTGGAGGGTTCGTGCTTCCGCGGTGCCGCTCAGGCGGAGGGCGAGGAAGGCGCCGGGGGTCCCTCCGAGGCCCGCTTCGAGCCGGATCAGGCGTCCGCGCTCACCGCCGGGTGGCAGCGCCACCGTCGACACCTCGGCCTCTTCCAGCCGGTGGAGGAACGCGTCGCCCGGTCGGCCGTGGCGGTGGAAGAAGTGGTCGCGGAGCCGTAGCCGGTGCCCGAGCCAGCGCGGCAGGTCGATGCCATAGGAGCCGGGCGCTCCCACCGCGACCTGCTGGAGGGCGACCATATCGGGCTCGGCGGCGGCGAGCGCGTCGGCCATGGCGGCGGGATCGAAGGTCCATCGTTCGTCGAAGCCGTAGTGGGCGTTCCAGGTCACGAGGCGGACGGTGCCGTCCGCACCGGCCGGCGCTTGGTCCGGCGTGCGCGGCACGGGTGTGCGCGCGACCGCCGCCAGTGCCAGCGCGGCGACCACGACCGCCGTCGTGGCGGTCCAGGCGGGGACGGGCGAGGGGGGAGAGGGCAGCTCGGCCGGCCGCGGGAGGAGGAGGAAGGCACCGGCGACGAAGAGCCCCACGGCGGCGAAGAGCCAGGGCGCCGCGCCGTCGAGGATTCCGGGGGACGCGGGGAAGAAGGTGAGGGCGTATACAGTGGTCGCGGCCACGAGGACGGCGAGTCCGGCCGTCATGGTGGCCCCGCCCCGTCGTCCGCTCGCGGGGTCGAGGGTGCGGGTGATGAGGAGGAGGGCGGCGAGGTGCCCGCCGGCGAGGAGGCCGGCGCCGAGGGCGCCTTCGAGCCGTGGCCCGAGGATGGGTGTCACGGCGGCCGTGGCCACGAGGAGCAGGGTGGTCCCGCGCCCGAGCGTCGGTCGACCGACCACGAGGGACGCGAAGAGTGCGATCGCGCCGGCGACGGCGACGAGCATGGCCGCCAGGGCGTAGCCCACGCCGGTCCACCGGGCGACCACCGGGGGCAGGGAGAGGACGTGGAGGTCGAGAAAGAGGAGTGCCCCGAGTGCCAGGGCAGCCCGGAGCCGCAGCCCGCCCGCGCGCCGTTCCAGCCCCTGGTCGGCGGAACGCTCGTCGGAGCTGCGGGCCCAGACGATCGCCAGGGCGATCAGGGTCAGGGACAGGACGGCCTGGACCGGCAGCCAGCCCGGCTGGAGCGAGAGGTCGTAACTGCCGCCCGCCAGCCTGAGGAGCTGGTCCGCCACGAGCCCCAGGACGACGCCGCCGGTGAGCGCCCGGCGGGACACGTACCCCACGGCCGCCGCCAGGAACAGCGCGCCGAACGCGAGGACCAGGGCTCCGCCGACGATCCGTGTCTCGACGGCCGGGTGCGCCATGGGCAGGCGGAAGAGGGCCGCGCCGGCTGCGGCGATGGCCACCGCCCCGGCCCGGCCCGTCCAGCGGGCGAGGGGCAGGGTGGGAGCGAGCAGCACGAGGAGCGGGAGGACCGCGAGGAGCGCGGCGTCGGCCCGGAACGCGGGGAAGATGGCGTCATAGCCGAGGCTGAACATGGAAGCGAAGAAGGCCCGTTGCCCCTCCGCCATGAAGAGTGTGAGCACGGCCGTCATGGCCAGAGGAATGCGGCGCATGGGCTACTCCGCGGGGGGGTCGTCCGCTCCTGTTCCGGTCCCGTCGCGCGGATGAGGCGAGCGCCCGCTGAATCTGCTGCTCTCTCGTCCCCGGGTGCAGTCGCTCGGGGATCTCGATCTCGAACGTGGAGCCCGCGCCATACGTGCTGTCGACCCGGATCTCGCCATCGAGCAGCGCCAGTCTTCCGCGGCGGGCAGGTCCGCGGCCCGGGCCGGCTTCGGTGGCGTGGTCTGTGGCATTCTGGACGGGTAGGAGCTATGGATGGCATCGTCGACAGGTGAAACCAGCGCCGGCCCGGGCGCGCTCGGGTGAGCCGGGGTGGTATGGGCCGAGCATGGACGCCAACTTCGTGCCGCACCTCGCGCCCGCGCCGGACCCGGCGCAGTGCTTGCGTAGACGACCCTGCCATTCATCAGGTCGCGCGCGCTTGGCCGGAGTGACCGACAGAGGAAGAGAGATGAGACCCCTCAGAGCGCTGTTGATCCTGCTCGCACCTCTGCTGGCAGCGGGGTGCGCGGCGATCGGGCCGGACCGGTCACCGGAACAAAATGCCCGGTTCCGACTCGACCGGGGGCTTACCGCCCTCGACGCCGGTCGCTACGCGGCTGCCTTCGACGACCTCGCCTGGGTCTACTCGCGGTGCCCGGCCCGGGAAGCCGGCGCGCACGCGCTGGCGGCGCTGGCGGCGCTCGAGCTCGATCCCCGGCACCCTGACGGTCGACCGGAAGTGGCGGCCGACCTCCTGGGCCGGATGATCCAGGAGCCTGGCACGCCTCGCTGGGTCCGGCCGCTGGCAGAGACCACGTTCCTGGCGGCCCGAGAGCTGGGCGCCCCTCACCCGGAGCCGCGAGAGGCAGCCGGCGAGCCGGGCGACGCGACGCGGGGCCCGGTGGGCGTGGCCGCGGAGCCGGAGCTGCCGGTCGCCTCACCGGCGACGGAGGCCGCGCGCGGGTGTGGCGTAGCGATCGAGCCCGAGG
>JBKGZE010000140.1:0-6313 GCA_046545735.1 Gemmatimonadota bacterium
GGGTAACCCTGCGCCGGGTCAAGGGTTCCTGCTGGCCGGGCCGTTCTTGCGCGCCGGCGCGCGCACCCCACATCATGAGGATGTCGTGTCGCTTTCCTTCACGCGGCCCCCGGCCGGGCCCGCCCTCCATAGCAAGGACGCGTGCCGGGGCAGGTCCGTTGGCCGTACGGGGGCGCGACGCGAGGAAACGAGCGGCTGAACGGGGGAGGTGGTGGTGTCCCGTACCTGGACCGTTGTGACGGCGGAGCTGCTGGAGGTGATCCGGGCCCAGTACGTGCTCGAGTGGCACGGGATCCACGGCATCCGCCACTGGGAGCGCGTGCTGGAGAACGGGCTGCGACTGGCCCCGGAGACGGGGGCCGATATCGTGGTGGTGGAATTCTTCGCGGCGCTTCACGACGCCTGCCGCTGGAACGACCAGCGGGACCCCGGGCACGGGGAGCGTGCGGCCGCGCTGATCGCGACGCTGGACCGGTCGCTCGTGCCCCTCTCTGCGATTCAGCGGGAGTTGCTGGCGGAGGCGTGTCGCACGCACACCCGCGGCACGGCGACGGAGGATCCGACCATAGCCACCTGCTGGGATGCGGATCGGCTGGATCTGCTGCGGGTGGGGATCCGCCCTGACCCTCGCTACCTGGTGACGGCCGCCGCGCGCGAGCCCGCCGTGATCGCGTGGGCCATGGAGCGATCGCGGCACGTATTCACGTGAGAGGGGGCCGGCGCCCTGCGCCGGCCCCCAGCCTTTCCGACCTGTCCGAGAAAATCGGGTCTACCGGATCTCGTCCGCGATGTGGGCGGCGTCGTACACCTTCCGAAGCGCTTCCAAGATGGCCTCGGAATGGACGCTGACGGAACGGGAGATCTCGTCGGTGAATATGAAGCGGTTGGGCAGCATCTGGATATTGCCGTCGAAGACCAGCCCCACCACCTCGCCGGCGCGGTTGACCACCGGGCTCCCGCTGTTGCCGCCGATGATGTCTGCGGTGGCGACGAAGTTCATGGGGGTCTCCATGTCCAGCTCGGGCCGTGCCTGGTGCCAGCTCCGCGGGAGCTCGAACGGCACCTGGTGCCCGAAGGAGGCCGCGCGACCGTAGAGGCCGTAGAAGACGGTCTTGTACGGCGCGATGGTGCCGTTCATCGGGAAGCCGGCGGCCACGCCGTCGCTGATGCGGAGCGTGAAGGTGGCGTCGGGCGGCAGCGCCTTGCCGTACGCCTCGTAGATGGCGCTACCCAGGAGCTCGGTGTTCGCGGAGATGACCGCGTTGAGCTCGGCGGCGCGGCGTGCGTAGCTGGCGCCGGTGGGCTCGAGCTCGAGCGCGGCCTGGACCAGCGGGTCGTCGGACGCGCGGAGCGCGCGCAGGCCGCCTTCCAGCAGGGCCCGTCGCACGGCGACGCTGGCGAGCCTGCTCTCCTGCACCAGCTCGGCGGCGGCCCGATCGGGGGAGCGGCCCTGGAGCAGCATGCGGACGAGGGCGTCGTCCGGTCCCAGGTCGCGCCGCGCAGCTTCCAGCCAGGCCGCGAGCTGCGCACGCTCGAGGACGGGGTCCGGATCCCGGTCGCGGAGCAGCCCCTGGCGGATGCGGTCCAGCCGCTCATCCTCGTAGCCCGGGAGCCGCTCGTCCTCGGGCAGCTCGCTCTGGCGAACCAGCCTCACGAGGCTGGACGCGTAGTCGAGGAGGGTGGAGCCGTCCAGGTCGTAATAGCGGGCCGGTGTGGCGAAGGTGGCCAGCTCGAGCTGGGCGTCGGCGATGGCGTCCCAGGTCCCGCCGAACCGCTCCCGCAGGTTGGGGTCCGCCTCGATCCGGGAGCGGAAGTCGGCCTCGAACGCCTGCTTGCGCTCCATGATCGTGGCGTCCAGCAGCCCCGTCAGGTACCCGCGGGTGGCCTTGTAGGAGTTCTCAGCGCCCAGGATGGCCGTCTCGTAGCGGCGGGCCGCCTCCGGGCTCTCCTCGGCCAGCGACCGGAGCAGGTCGAGCCGCGTCTCCAGCTCGTCGATCCGCGCCGGGTAGACCACGTCGCGGAGGTACTCCATCTGGGCCTGCGTCAGGAGCCGACCGGTGGAGCCGGGGTTGCCCACCACGAACACCACGTCGCCCTCGTCGGGCCCGTGGTCGCTCCACTCCAGCCAGTGCTCCGGTCGGACCGGCTCGCCGTCGTCGTACGCCCGCAGGAACGCGACGTCCAGCGAGTAGCGCGGGTAGGTGAAGTTGTCCGGGTCGCCGCCGAAGTGGGCGATGGCGAGCTCCGGCGCGAAGACGAGGCGCAGCTCGTCATAGCGGCGGTAGGTGTACAGCGAGTACATGCCGCCGTTGTAGAAGGAGACGACCTGGCAGCGGTGACCGGTCCCGGCCGCGCACTCCTCCTGGATCGCCTCGATGGCCGCGTCCCGCTGCGCCACCTGCTCTTCCGGCTCGGTGGCGGTCACGGCGCTCCGGACCCGGTCCGTCACGTCCTCGATGCCCACCAGCTGGTCGACGTACGTCCCGGGGCACACCAGCTCCTCGGCCTGCGTCCCGGCCACGAAGCCCGTGCGGAGGTAGCTCGTCTCCTCCGGCGACACCGCGGCGATGCAGCCCCGCACGCAGTGGTGGTTCGTCATGACCAGCCCGTTCTCGCTCACGAACGACGACGAGCAGCCCGGCAACCGGATCGTCGACAGACGCAGGTGCTCCAGCCACTCCGGCTCCGGGGTGAAGCCGTAGCGCGCCTCCCAGTAGTCCAGCGGCGGCGCGTCGAAGGTCCACATGGTCCCGAACTCGGGGACGTACCCCGGCGGGAGGTCGGCCTCGGCCAGCAGGGGGAAGCCCTCCCGGGCCTGCAGCTGCTGCGCCGAGGCCGGCAGGGCCATGGCCAGGCCGGCCACACCGGCCACGGCCAGCGCCACGGTACGAATGTGCTTCATAACGCCACTCCTCGTTCTCACGGGTCCAGCGCGGGCAGGGGCAGTATCGCCGGGAGGGTAGCACGGCCCCACGCGGGCCGCCAGGGCGGGCCGGGCGCCTGAGCGGCGGAAGGAGGGCGGTCGCGTGTGCCGCGTCGCGGGGCCGCCAGCGACCGGGTCGTCAGACCAGCAGCCGGACCCCCGCGGCCGTGACCAGCAGCGCGATGGCGGTGCGGAAGGCGCGCTCGCTCCAGCGGTGGAAAACCCGGTTGCCGAGGGCCACGCCCAGGGGCAGGGCGGGGAGGGAGGCGGCGACCAGGACGAGGAGGTCGCGGTCCACCAGGCCTGTGGCGGTGTACGTGGCCACGCGGGTGACGGCCGCGGCAAGGAGGAGCGACACGATGGTGGCGCGGAACGCCTGCTTCGGCAGCCGGGCGCCGTAGTAGACCACCAGCGGCGGCCCGCCGACCCCGATGAGCCCGCCTGAGACCCCGCCGGCGGCGACGATCCCGTGCTCCACGAGCGGCCGGCGCGGTGCGGCCCGGGCTGTCGGGCCGCGGGTATGGTCCGGCCGCTGCAGGAGCATCCAGAGCCCGAAGCCGAGGATCCCGAGGGCGACGATCCGGGTGAGGGTCTCGGTGGGGATGACGTCCAGGAGCAGCCCGCCGGCCACGGCGCCGGCGGACATGGTGAGGGCGAGGCGCCACCAGTGGCCGGGGCGGAGCCGTCGTCGGTCGATCCAGAGGAGGGAGGCGCCGCTGGCGAGGTCGAGGAAGGCGGCGAGGACCACGGCCTGCGCGGGCCCGACGAGCAGGCTCCCGAGGGAGACCACCACGAGCGCGGGTCCGAACCCGGTGGCCGCTTTGACCGCGAAGGCGAGGAGGGTGGTGGCGGCGAGGGCGAGGAGGGTGGCCGTCACCGGGGGAGGGGCGGCGTGGAGGCCGGGGGCCGCCGGTGCCCGGTCGCCTGCTCGTAGGCGAAGGCCAGCCGGATCAGCGTCGGCTCGCTCCAGGGCCGGCCCAGCAGCTGGAGCCCGGCCGGCAGGAGCCCGTCGGCCACCCAGCCCGTGGGCACCGTGAGGGCGGGGAAGCCCGTGGGCGGCGAGAGCTGCCAGCTGTTGTTGCCGTCGGGCGAGTCGAGGTCGCCGATCACGCGCGGCGGGTTGTCCCAGGTGGGGTAGAGCAGGGCGTCGAGGGCCGCCGCGTCCATCGTCGCCAGGACGGCCGCGCGCAGCCGCTCGGCGTTGACCGCCACCTCCTCGCACGTCTCGTCCGCGGTGTACTCCACCGGGAACGAGGCCATCTGCTCCAGCCGGTCGCGGACCGAGGGGTGCGCCTTCCCGCTGGCGATGACCTCTTCGAGCGTCCGGACCGGCGCGTCGGGCCCGAGGGAAGCCAGGTACGCGTTGATGTCGTGGCGGAATCGGCGGCAGAAGAGCGGCCCGTCCATGATCTCGTCCCAGCCCTCGATCTCGACCGGGTCCAGCACGGTGGCCCCGGCTGCCCGCATGGCCGCGATCGCGTCGTCCAGCCGGGCCTGGATCTCCGGGTCGGCCGTGGGCTCCGCCGAGATCTGGCGGAGCACCCCGATCCGGGCGCCCCGCAGCCCGTCGGGGTCGAGAAAGGCCGTGTAGCTCTCGGGAAGATGGTCACCGGCCTCGAGGGTGACCGGGTCCGCCGGGTCCGGCCCCGCGATGACGTCCAGGAGCCGCGCGGCGTCGGCCACGGTCCGGGCCATGGGCCCGCCCACGTCCCGGTCCAGGTAGAGCGGGATGATCCCGTCGCGGCTGGTCAGGCCCAGGGTCGGCCGGATCCCCACCAGCGCCGTATGCGACGACGGCCCCCGGATCGAGTTCCCGGTGTCCGTTCCGAGCCCCACGGCCCCGAAGCTCGCCGCCACCGCCGCCGCCGTCCCGCCGCTGCTCCCCGCCGGCACCCGGTTGAGCGCGTACGGGTTGAACGTGTGGCCCGGGAGCGCCGAGCCCACCGTCTCATACGGCGAGAACGCCCATTCCGCCATGTTCGACTTGGCCAGGACGATGGCGCCCGCCTCCCGGAGCCGGCGGACCTGGAACGCGTCGTCCGGCGGGATCGAGCCCGCGAGCACGGCGGAGCCCGCCGTGGTAGGCAGGTCGCGGGTGTCGTAATTGTCCTTCACGATTACCGGGATCCCGTGGAGTGGGCCGCTGAGCTCGCCCGTGCGCGCCAGCACCGCGTCCAGCGAGTCGGCCACCGTCCGGGCCGCCGGGTTCACCATCACCAGAGCGTTCAGCGTCGGGCCTCGCCGGTCGTAGGCGTCGATCCGGGCGAGGTAGGCGTCCACGAGCTCGCGGGAGGTCAGGCGGCCGGCGAGCATGGCCGCGTGGAGGTCGGCGATGGAGGCCTCGACCACCTGGACCGCTGCGCCCGCGGCGGGACTCGCCGCCCCGCGTGGACCCCGGCCGCTCGGCGGCGGAGCGCCCTCCAGCTCCAGCGCCGCGTCGAGCCAGTCCCGGTCGGCGGGGGTCGCGACACGGGCAAGGGTCTGGAGGAGGCGGTCGGTGGACCGGACGTCGTCGTCCCGGAGCGCCCGGAGGAAGGCGAGGAAGGGGTCGGGGCCCAGCCGTCGCTCCAGCTCGTACAGGAGGACCGGGCCTTTCCGGTAGAGCGTCTCGAACGCCTTCTCGTGGCCCCGATCGATGCCGCGGATGGGGGGCGTAGCGGCCGCGACCTCCCGGTACTCGGCGATCCGCTCCTCGAGGGCGTGCTCCCCGATCCTCTCGCGCAGGAGCATGAGGGCGCTGTACTCGGCGAACGACTCGTTGAGCCAGTCCTGCCAGGAGTCGGTGGGCGCGGCGCGCCACCAGAGGTGGGCCACCTCGTGGCTCAGGTAGCGGAGGAAGCCGGCGCCGGCGACGTCCGTCTCCGCGTCGATCTGCATGACCACGAGCCCCGGCCGGGCGTAGCCGCCGCCCTGCTCGCGTGGGGCGAAGAGGAACTCGAGGGCGTCGAGGCGGGACGGGCCGAACCAGCGGGTGAAGCGCTGGAGCGCGTCGTCGGCGTCGGCGGCGATCCGCTCGACCTGGTCGGCTGTGAGCTCGACGTGGCTGAGCCGGATCCGCTGGCCCGGCCGGTCCACCACCTCCGTGCGGAGGGCGCGGCTGCCCGCCACCACGAGGTCGTTCACCGGCGTGGCCTGTACGACGCGGACCCGCGCACTCCCATCGTCGTCCTCGAGGCGCGTGACCGTGCCCAGGCCGGTCACCCGGTAGTCGGCGGGGACCCGGACCTCGGCCTCGTAGGTGAGCGTCAGGTCCCCGGGGGCGAGCGGGTACCAGCCGCAGTACATGGCCAGCTCGAACCAGTCCTCCGTCAGCAGGTTCGCGCGCCACTGGTCCGGCACGATCTCTCCGCCGTAGCGGAAGGTGAGCCGGACCGACTCGCCGGGCCGGAG
>JBKGZE010000141.1:0-6281 GCA_046545735.1 Gemmatimonadota bacterium
AGGCTGTCCTCGCGCAGCCCCCGCCACCCGCCACCCGCCACCTGCCACCCGCCACCAACCACCGGCTGACTCTTGCGCCGGTACCGTGTTTGCCAGGAAGTTTTAGCCGTCCGGCGGAATCTGCCACACATACCGGGAGCAGCGGAGCCAATGACACGCGATGAGGTCACCCTGGGCGAGTCCGAGCGATGGTTGAGCGTGATCGTGGGCGGGATGCTCGCCCTCTCGAGTCTGCGTCGCAGGGACGCGACGGCCGGGGCGTTGTTCGCGCTGGGCGGAGCGGCCCTGATCTTCCGTGGGATCGTCGGCCACGACGGGGTCCTGCGGGCGCTGGGCGGCGCCGTTCGCGGTGAGCTGACCGGGACCCGCGCGGCGACGGGGCGCGCGCCGGTTCGGGAGGCGGCGGACGAGGTGGAGGAAGCGTCGTTGGAGTCGTTTCCCGCCAGCGATCCCCCCGCGTGGACGCCCACGGCGGGAGCGGAGGTGGGGGAGGACCTCGAGGGCTCGCAGGAGGGGAACGGCGGCGAACAGGCCGGCCCTTGATCCGCTCGCCAGGATCGCGGCGGTCGGTAGCCGAGCTGGAGAGGCGGCTCGGCGCCGGGCGGCTCGAGCGCGACGTGGTGCTGGCCCCGTGGACCACGTTCCGGATCGGGGGCCCGGCGGACCTCACGTACAGGGCCCGTACGCCCGACGAGCTGGCGGCGGCCGTGCTGGCCGCACGTGAGCTGGGGATCCCGCATTTCCTGCTCGGTGTCGGCGCCAACATCCTGGTCGGGGATGGGGGCTTTCGGGGCCTCGTGATCCGCAACGAGGCGGGCGGCATCGCGTTCGGCGAGGACGGTCGCGTGACGGCGGGCAGCGGGGTCAGGGTGTACCACGACCTGATCCAGGCGACGGCGAAGCGCGAGCTCGGCGGCCTCCATCACTTCGTCGGCATCCCGAGCACCGTGGGGGGCGCCATCTGGCAGAACCTCCACTTCCTCAGCCCGCCGCCGGAGCGGGAGCGTACGGTCTTCATCGAGGAGGTGGTGGAGAGCTGCGATCTCCTGACCGCGGAAGGAGAGCGGCGCACGGTGGGGGTCGACTACCTCGACTTCGCCTACGATCATAGCGTCCTTCACGACCGTGACGACATCGTCCTGCGCGTCACCTTCCGGCTGACCCCCACGCCCGCGGACGAGCTGCGCTACGTGATCCGTGAGAACCTGCGGTGGCGGGACGATCGGCACCCCGACCTCTGGCTCTATCCCTGCGCGGGCTCCATCTTCAAGAAGATCGAGGGGGTGGGCGCGGGACGGCTGATCGACGAGTGCGGGTTGAAGGGCCACATCCACGGGAACGCCCAGATCTTCCACCGCCACGCCAACATCATCGTGAACCTGGGCGGCGCCACAGCGCGGCAGGTCCGTGAGCTCATCGAGCTGGCCCGGAACGTCGTGGCCCGTGAGCGGGGTCACGAGCTGGAGCCTGAGATCGGCTTCGTCGGGGAGTTCTGATGAGGATAATGATCATCGGCGCCGGCGCCGTCGGCTTCCACCTGGCGCGCCGTCTTTCGGAGGAGAAGCACGACGTGGTGGTGGTGGAGGCGGACCCGGACCGCGCGCGCATGATCCGCGAGCACCTCGACGTGTTGACGGTGGTGGGGAACGGCGCCTCGCTGCCGGTCCTGGAGCAGGCGAAGATCGAGGAGACCGACCTGATGCTGGCGGTGACCAGCAAGGATGAGGTCAACCTGGTGAGCTGTCTGGCCGGGTCGCGGCTGAACGTGAAGTTCAAGGTCGCCCGGGTCAGCGATCCCGAGTACTACCGTAGCGGAAGCGTGCTGTCCCGCGAACAGCTCGGTATCGACCTGATGATCAACCCGGAGCGCGAATGCGCCTGGGAGACGTTCCAGCTGTTGAACAGTGAGGCGGCCACCGACCTGGCGCAGTTCGCCGACGGGCGGCTCCAGCTGGTGGGGCTCCGGGTGCGGGAGAACGCGCCTGTGGCGGGGCGCACGATCCGGGAGCTGGACGAGGATCTCGGCGACCGGCCGTTCGTGACCGTGGCCTCGGTCCGCGACGGCGTCACCGAGGTCACGCGGGGCACCACCAGGATCGAGGCCGGCGACCAGATCTTCATCCTCGCCCCCACGGCGGAGATGCCGTTCATCCCGGCCATGGCCGGCTACAAGGGGTTCAAGCTGCGCCGGGTCATGATCGCCGGGGGCAGCGACGAGGCGTTGTATCTGGCCCGTCGGCTGGCCGAGCACGACGTGGATTGCACCATCCTGGACATCGACCGGAAGCGGTGCGCCGAGCTGGCCGAGCAGCTGCCGAAGGCCCTCGTCCTCCACGCCGACGCCACCGACATGGAGCTGCTGGAGATGGAGGGCATCGAAGGCATCGATGGCTTCGTCGCCTTCACGCCCCGGGACGAGACGAACATGCTCGCCAGCCTCCTGGCCAAGACGCATGGCGCGCGCAAGGTGATCAGCCTGATCCACCGGTTCGACTACGTGCCCCTCGTGAGCCGGGTCGGGATCGACGCCGCGGTCTCGCCTCGACTCTCCACGGTGAACGCCATCCTCCGCTACGTGCGGCGTGGCAAGGTAGCCAGTGTGGCGACGCTGCAGGGGACCGACGCGGAAGCCATCGAGTTCGACGTCACCGCCGGCAGCCGGGTGGCCGGCCGGAGGCTCCAGGACGTGCGCTTCCCGAGGGGCTCGGTGGTCGGGGCCATTCTGCGCGAGAGCCAGGTGATCACGCCCCGGGGCGGCGACGAGATCCGGCCGGGCGACCGGGTGGTGCTGTTCGCGCTCCCGGACGCCATCTCCGAGATCGAACGCCTGTTCGCGTAACCCGCGGCGATCCGTGAACGTCAAGCACCTCGTCCACGTGATCAGCCTGGTACTGCTGGCGCTGTCGGCCGGGATGGCGGTCACCGCCGGCGTGGCCCTCTACTACGCCGACGGCGACTTCCTCCCGTTTCTGGCGACCACGCTCATCACGGCCTCCGTGGGCTACGCCGGGTACCATCGCACCGAGATCGTCCGCGACCTGAGCGTGCGCGAGGGCTACGCGGTGGTGGCGTTCGCCTGGCTCGTCATCGGCGCCGCCGGGGCGCTGCCGTTCCTGCTCACGGGCGTCGTCCGCTCGCCCGTGGACGCGCTCTTCGAGTCGATCTCCGGCTTCACCACCACGGGGGCCACCGTCTTCGCCGACATCGAGGCGCTGCCGCACGGGATCCTCTTCTGGCGATCGCTGACGCAGTGGATCGGGGGCATGGGCATCATCGTGCTCGGGATCGCGATCCTCCCCTATCTCGGCGTCGGCGGCATGCAGCTGTTCCGTGCCGAGGTTCCCGGCCCGACCCCTGAGCGGCTCCAGCCCCGGATCGCCCACACGGCCAAGCTGCTGTGGTACGTTTACGCCGGGATGACCGCGGCCCAGGCCCTCCTCTACCTGCTGGGCGGACTCAGCCTGTTCGAGGCGGTCACGCACGCCTTCTCTACCCTGTCCACCGGCGGATTCTCGCCGCGGACGGCTTCGATCGCGGCATACGACTCCGCGTACGTCCACTACGTTACCATCGTCTTCATGTTCCTGGCGGGCGTGAACTTCGCCCTCCATTACCGCGCGTTCGGCTCCCGTGGCCGCGTCTACCTGCGCGACGCCGAGCTGCGCTTCTTCGCCATCGTCATCCTCGGGGCCACGGCCATCGTGGCCGGCCTCGTGCTCGGGTCCGGCGCCTACCAGGAGCTCGGCCTCGAACGCGCCATCCGGGACGCCCTCTTCCAGGTGACATCCATAGGGACCACCACCGGCTTCGTCACCCGTGACTACGAGCTCTGGCCGCTGGCGGCCCAACTGGTCCTGCTCGGGCTCATGTTCGCCGGCGGGATGAGCGGATCCACGGCTGGCGGGGTCAAGACCATCCGGGTCCACGTCCTCACGCGCCACGCCATCGCGGAGCTCAAGAAGAGCGTGCACCCACGCGCCGTGGTGGCCACGCGCGTGGGAGACAAGACCATCTCCGAGGAGGTCCTCCTCAACGTGCTCGCCTTCCTCCTCCTGTTCGGCCTCCTCTTCGCGACCGGGGCGCTGACACTTTCGCTGCTCGGCCACGATCTGCCGACCTCGCTGGGCGCCAGCGCCGCGGCCATCGGCAACATCGGCCCAGGGCTGGGAGAGGTCGGGGCCGTGGACCACTACGGCTGGATGGGGCCGCTCTCTCACCTCGTTCTCATCTTCCTCATGCTCGTGGGCCGCCTCGAGATCTTCACCATCCTCCTGCTCTTCCACCGCGACCTCTGGAGCGGCGCGCGCTGGCGCTAGCCGACCGGCCCGGACGGACGTCCGACGGTGGACCGGACCTTGCACATAAAGGTCTGTACGACAGGGCGTTAGCGCCCTTCACTTTGAGCGGGAATCGAAACGCTGCGAGGTCTTGATGTACAGACGGAAGAAGGAAGCGGTGGCCGTGGGGCTGGCCGCGTCGACACTGGCCCTGCTGGGCGCCGGGATCGCGAGCGATCAGGAGAAGGCGGCCGAGGGGTTGGATGTAGCGCTCACGCCCAGCCCGGACGTGGAGCCGGAGGTGGACCTCCACGCGGACCTGCTCCCGAAGGAGTGGGACCTGCCGTCGGACCGGAACGAGCGGATCGATTTCTTCATCGACTTCCTGAAGGGGGAGCGCTACGAGGATTTCAAGGAGTGGCTGGAGCGCGTGGGTCGATACGGTCCGATGATCCGGGCGGAGCTGGCGGCGAGGGACATGCCGCAGGACCTGCTGTACCTGGCGATCATCGAGAGCGGGCTGGATCCGAATGCGTACTCGAAGGCGGACGCGGCGGGGATCTGGCAGTTCATCGAGCCGACGGGCGAGCGGTACGGCCTGGAAGTGTCCGAGTACGTGGATGAGCGGCGGGACCCGGTGAAGGCCACGGCCGCGGCGCTGACGTACCTCCAGGAGCTGCACGAGCGGTTCGACAGTTGGTTCCTGGCTTCGGCGAGCTACAACACGGGAGAGAACCGGGTCGGACGGATCATGAGCGAGGTCACGGGGAGCGAGAGGGGGAGCGACGCGAACTACTGGGCGATCAGCGAGCGGCTCCCTCGCGAGACCCGCGATTACGTGCCTCTCATGATCGCTGCCGGCCACATCGCGAAGGACCCGGGCGCGCACGGGTTCCCGGAACTGGAGTTCCAGCAGCCGCTGCGGTTCGACTTGGTCCGGGTACCCGCCGGCACGACGTTGAGCGCTGTCGCGGAAGCGGCGGGTGTGCCGGTTGCGGAGGTGATGGAGCTGAACCCGCACCTGGTCCGGCAGCAGACGCCGCCAGATCGGGCGTGGGATGTGCGGGTCCCCGAGGGCGCGGATCGGACGTTCGCCGCCAATTTCCCGGCGGAGCCGGGGACCACACGCGCGGCCGCCGAATAGCATGCAGAACGCCCCACCCGGCACGGGGTGGGGCGTGGATGCTCAACCGCCGCCCGGGGGACGTCCTCCTCCTGGCGGCTTTCCTTTGTCCTTGCCCCGGTCCGCCGGTGGACCGGCGCCCGGGGGGATGGGCGGCCCGTCTGGCGGGCCGATGCCCTTGCCCCTCGCACCCGGCTGATTCCCCGGCTGTCCGGGCGGGCCACCACGCCCTCCGCCCATGACGGCCGCGGCCGCGTGCTCGGGGAGCACGCCCCTCCTGATCAGCCGCTCGACGGCGGCAGGAAGCTGCCGCAGCTCATCGGGGCCGCCTCCGCGGCCGCGCCACGCCTCGACGACCTCCATGGCCTGTTCACCGGGCACGCCCCGGTCCATGAGGTCACCGACCGTATGGACCGCCAGCGCCAGCGGCTCGCCTGGCCGGGCCCGCTGGGCGAGGCGTCGTACGGCCGATTCGGGTACGCCCCTTCGCAGCGCGTCGGCCACGGCGGTCACGTCCACGGCCGCGGGCGGCGCCCCGTTCCCGAGCAGCGCTCGCGCGCGTCCGAGCTGCTGCGTCAGTTGCTCGACGGCGGCGCTGATGCGCGCGGCGGGCACGCCCTTGGCGATCCCCTCGACCGCCTTGTCCAGCAGGGGGTCGACGGGTAGCTCGTGTTCGATCGCGCTCTGGAGGCGTGCCTCGATCTCCTGGACGGCCGGGCCCGGCAGTGCCGCACGGATCCGTTCCAGCCGCACGTCGGGCGTGCCCTGACCGGCTACCGGCTCCGCGCCACCTATCGGGGCGAGCGCCAGCGCCAGTGCGAGTCCGACTCTCTTCATTCGCTCCATGGCCATCCCAGGTCTCTTCGATCGTGCTTCCCGAT
>JBKGZE010000142.1:0-6278 GCA_046545735.1 Gemmatimonadota bacterium
ATCCATGCCGGCACGGGCCCCACGTCCCGGGGCGCGTCCAGGAGCGCCCGCAGACGCTCTGCTTCCGGACGAAGCTCCGGCGGCAGGTACGCCTCGGCCAGCTCCCCGTCCAGCCACTGCTGCAGCTCGTCCCTCATATCCGTACCTCGTCCAGAAGCTCCACGAGCGTTTCCCGCGCCCGGTGTACCCGCATCTTCAGCGCGCCCACCGAGGCACCGAGCAACTCGGCCATCTCCTCGTAGGAGCGCCCCTCCTCGTGCTTGAGCACGAACGCCTCCCGCTGATCGGCCGGCAGCTGCGCGAGCGCCGCGTCCAGCCGGGCCCGCAGCTCGCTCTGCTCCAGGTCCCGGTCCGGGTCGTCCGCGCCCGTCGGCGGCTCGATGGAATCCAGGTCCACGTTCCGCCGACGCACGTTCTTCAGATGATCCTTGCACTGGTTCGAGACGATCCGAAAGACCCACGCCCCGAACCGCTCCGGGTTCTCGCATCGATCCAGGCGCGTATACGCCTTGATCAATGAGCCCTGAACCACGTCCGCCGCCACGTCGCCCTGCCCGGTCATCCGGACCGCGTGGGCGAAGAGGGCGTCCTGGTGCCGACGGACCAGAATCCGGTACGCCTCCCGGTCCCCGTTCAGGACCCTGGACACCACCTCTCCGTCCGTGGGACTCACCGCTTCCCCTGTCGAACCCATGTGCTCCCTACCCAGCAGACGATCGATGTCGCCGCCGGGTCACAATCCGGCGCCGGCGACCCGCACTTGCATCGGCATCGGGGTCGCCACAAGTTTCCGGCGCCGACGCGGGCTCGACCCGGCCCCCTACTCGGGGCCGGCATCCTCCCGACGCGGCTCGACCCGGCCCCGCCCCATTCGTCGGGCCCGCCTCGGCCGTCGAATCGATCAGCATCGTGCTCCAGTGGAAAGGGAACTACATGGCAGGATCGGGCCTGGAGGGAATCGTCGTTGCTCAGACGCGTTTGAGCAAGATCGACGGAGAAGCCGGGACGCTGACATGCGGCGGCTACTCCATCGAGGAGCTGGCCGAGCACGCCACGTCCGAGGAAGTCGGCAACCTTCTCTGGAGCGGGGAGCTGCCGACCGGGGATGAGCTGGCGGAGCTGCGGAGC
Organism: Gemmatimonadota bacterium; assembly: GCA_046545735.1. Taxonomy (GTDB): domain Bacteria; phylum Gemmatimonadota; class Gemmatimonadetes; order Longimicrobiales; family RSA9; genus JAWVYT01. The sequence goes on from JBKGZE010000142.1 coordinate 1,129, forward strand.
CTGCTCGCAGCCGAGCACGCCCTCCCCGATCACCGGCTCGGGCTGGTTCGCTCCGCCCCTCCCGTCGCCGTGCGGTCCGAGATGAACCAGCGAGGCAAAAAGGTCTACGCCAACGCGGACTTCTACAGCGCGTCGGTCCACGACGAGCCGGGAGTTCCACCGGCGCTCTTCACGAATATCTTCGCCTGCGCCCGGGTCTCCGGGTGGACGGCGCACATTCTCGAGCAGCTCGACCACAACCGGCTGATCCGTCCGAAGGCGGAATGCATCGGCCCGGCGCGCCGCTCGGTCCAACCCCTCCAACAACGCGGATGAACATGGCCGACTACAAGCACACGCAGGTGCCTGACGAAGGAACCCGGATCCAGGTCGACGCCACCGGCAGCCTGACCGTCCCCGATGATCCCATCATCCCCTTCATCGAGGGCGACGGAATCGGCCCCGACATCTGGGCGGCCACGAAGAAGGTGGTGGAGGCGGCGGTCGACAAGGCCTACGGCGGCTCCAAGCGGGTCGTCTGGATGGAGATCCTGGCCGGCGAGAAGGCGTACGAGGCCACGGGCGAGTGGCTTCCGGAGGAGACGTTCGAGGCGATCCGCGAGTTCAAGGTCGCGATCAAGGGACCGCTGACGACGCCGGTGGGCGGCGGCATCAGGTCGCTGAACGTGACGCTCCGGCAGGTGCTGGACCTGTTCGCCTGCATCCGCCCCGTGCGCTGGATCCCGGGCGTCCCGTCGCCGGTGAAGCACCCGGAGAAGCTGGATGTGGTGATCTTCCGGGAGAACACCGAGGATGTCTACGCGGGCATCGAGTGGGCCTCAGGGACCGAGGAGGCGGAGAAGGTCCGTCGCTTCCTGGTGGAAGAGATGGGGGCGGACATCCGCGAGCAGAGCGGGATCGGCGTGAAGCCCATCAGCCCCTTCGGGACCAAGCGGCTCGTGGCCATGGCCATCCGCTACGCCCAGCAGCGGAACCGGGATTCGGTCACGCTCGTACACAAGGGCAACATCATGAAGTTCACCGAGGGCGCCTTCCGGGAGTGGGGCTACGAGGTGGCGGAGCAGGAGTACGGGGACATCACCATAAGCGAGCAGGAGACCTGGGACGGGGCCGACCCCACGGGCAAGATCCTGATCAAGGACCGGATCGCCGACGCCATGTTCCAGCAGATCCTGCTCCGGCCCGACGAGTACAGCGTGGTGGCCATGCCGAACCTGAACGGCGACTATATGTCGGATGCGGCCGCGGCGCAGGTCGGCGGCCTGGGCATGGCGCCCGGCGCCAACATGAGCGACGAGGTCGCGCTGTTCGAGGCCACGCACGGCACCGCACCGAAGTACGCAGGCCAGGACAAGGTGAATCCGGGCTCGCTGATCCTTTCGGCCCACATGATGCTGGAGCACCTGGGCTGGAACGAGGCGGCGGACCTGGTGGTGCGGGGCCTGGAGGGCGCCGTGGCCGACAAGACGGTCACGTACGACCTGGAGCGCCAGATGGAGGGCGCTACGCTGGTGAAGACGTCCGGGTTCGCCGACGCCATCATCACCAACATGGACTGAACGGGGACCATGGCCCTGAACATCACGATCCGGACGGACGAGGCGGCGGCGGCACGTACGCCGCTCCTCGTCCTCCAGCACTTCGAGGACGACGACGAGCCGAAGGGCGCCGCCGCCGTGGTGGACGCTGCGCTCGACGGCCTGCTCCGTCGTCTCATGAGCCGCGAAGACTTCCGGGGCAAGCAGGGGGAAGCGGTGGTGGTGTTCCCGGAGGATCCCGGCTCGCCCGCCGAGCGGATCCTCCTGGTGGGGATCGGGAAGCGGGCCGACTACTCCATGCAGGGGCTTCGCGATGCCGTGGGCACGGCGGTCCGGGAGGCCGAGCGGCTGCGGGTCACCGAGGTGACCGTGGCGCTCGGTCACGTGGAGCGGAAGAGCGAGCACATGGGCGGACACTACGCCGCCCGGGGTGCCGTGGAGGGCGCCGTGCTGGCGGCCTGGGACTACCGCGAACTGAAGACCGGGCTCGGCCGGGGGGCGGACGAGGACCCGGTGGTGCGGCTTCAGAGCGTCGCCATCCTGGCGGGGAACGAGGACGAAGCGGAAGAGATGCGCTCGGGCGCAGATGTCGGGCGGATCGTGGCGGAAGCGGAGAACCTTGCCCGGGAGCTGGCCTCCAAGCCGGGGAACGTGGCCACCCCGACGCACCTGGCCGACGTGGCGCGGACGATCGCGGAGGAGGGCGGGATGGAGGTCACCGTCTTCGATCGCGCCGCCATGGAGAAGGAGCGGTTCGGCGGGATTCTCGCCGTCGCGGCCGGCACCGAGGAGGAGCCGCGCTTCATCGTCCTGGAGTATCGGGGTGGGGAGGAAGGCGCACCGCCGATCGCGCTGGTGGGCAAGGGTGTGACCTTCGATTCCGGCGGGATCTCCATCAAGCCGTCCGACAAGATGGAGGAGATGAAGTACGACATGTCGGGCGCGGCGGCGGTGCTGGGTGCCATGCAGGCGGTGGCCCGGCTCCGGCCCCGAATCAACGTGGTGGCGCTGGTGCCCGCCACGGAGAACCTGCCGTCGGGACGGGCCACGAAGCCGGGCGACGTTCTCACCATGTACTCGGGCACGACCGTGGAGGTGATCAACACCGACGCGGAAGGCCGGCTGATCCTGGCGGACGCCCTGGCGTACGCGCAGCGCTACGAGCCGGCGGCCATGATCGACGCGGCTACGCTGACCGGGTCCGTCGTGATCGCGCTGGGGCACGAGGCGATCGGCCTGATGGGCAACGATGGCGACCTCATGGACGAGGTCCGGGCGGTGGGGGAGCGGACCGGCGAGCGCTGCTGGCCGCTGCCGCTCTGGGACCGCTACCGGAAGCAGATCGACAGCGACATAGCGGACATCAAGAATTCCGGCGGCCGGCCGGCGGGGAGCATCACCGCCGGTTGGTTCCTGAAGGAGTTCGTGGGCGAGGTCCCGTGGGTCCACCTTGACATCGCCGGGACCGCCTGGAAGGAGGAGCCCGCGTCGTTCCTGCGGAAGGGCGCGACCGGCATTCCCACCCGGCTCTTCATCGAATGGATCCGGGAGCGCGCGGCACGGTGAGCCGGCGCGACTCCCGCCACCGCCCCCAGCCCCGGTCGCTGAGGTCGGGGGCGTTTTTCGTCCTCGCCCTGGCCGCTGGCGCGCCGCTGGACGTCCGGGCCCAGGACACGATCCCCCCGCCCCGCGAGGAGCGGCGGGACACCTTCCCTCGGGATACCGTGCCCGCGGACACGCTGGGTCCGCCCCCGCCCGCGCTGATCCCCCTGGGACCTGTGGGGCCCGCCGGGTGGCGTCGCGGAGTCTGGGAGTGGGACCGCGACGCGCTCCGGCGCCTCCCCGACCTGTCCGTGCTCCAGCTGCTGGAGCGGGTACCGGGAGTGGTCCCCGTCCGCGCGGACATCGCGAACCAGCCGGAAGGGGGCGCCGTCTTCGGCACCGCAGGGAACGCGATACGGTACATCGTCGACGGCTTCGAGCTCGACCCTCTCGGTACCCCGACCTTCGACCCGTCCCGCTTTCCGCTGCTCGCCCTGGAGAGGGTGCGCATCGAGCGACGGGTCTCCGGCGCGACCGTGTGGATCGAGACCCTCTCCCCCGAGGACCGGCAGCCGCGCAGCATCATCGAGGCCGGGACAGGCGACTATGACGTCAACCTGTTCCGCGGGATGTTCCTCGCGCCCGGTGTCTTCGGCGGCCCGCTCGCGCTCGGGTTCGAGCGCCTCGCCTCGGATGGACTCCTCGGCGGATCGAACCACCTCGCCACCTGGCTGAAGTGGACGTGGGTCCGTGACTCGGCGGGCGTGCAGATCGAGTACAGGCGCAGCGACATGGACCGGGGTGGCGTTGGCACCGGCCTCGACGGGGTCCGCACCGACTGGGCCGTGCGGGCGCGTCACCGGCTCGGGCCCGTGACCGGCGAGGCCTACGCGGGCGCCGCGGGCGTGGAGGATGAACGGGGTGCGCTGGTCCTGCGAGAAGGTACGCCGCACACGGGCGTCCGACTGCGCACCGCGCTGGTCGCGCCCGTGCCCCTGGAAGCGCGAGCGGCTTTCCGGTTGCGTGACCAGGGGCACCTCCCCACGCAGGAGGCGGAGGCCGAGCTCTACGCTTCGCCGCTCCCGTACCTCGCGCTGGAGGGCCAGGTCGTCCGAAAGTGGTGGGACGAGGGAACGGCGACGGCGCGGTGGCGGGGGCGGGCCCGGGTGGGGCCGTTCGGCGGCGTGTGGCTGTTCGGCGAGGTGAGCGGCGGCACCCGGGCCGCGCAGGAGGTCCCCTCGATCCGGTTCTCGCCGCTGGACTCGCTCCTCCTGACATCCCATGATCGGTGTCCGACGCTGCCGGCCGTATGCAGGCTGGCGGGGCACTGGTCGCCCGTGGAGCAAGGCGGCCCCGCGCTGCGGGCCGGCGCCGATTTCCATCGGGGCGGGTTCCAGCTGGGCGTGGCCGCCATTCGCACGTCGGCCGAAACTGTGCCGGGGTTCGGGCTCGCGTTCGAGCCGCCCGGGCTCGGCACGGTCGGCGGGGAGGCCACCGGCTTCGAGGCGGTGGCCCGGGTCCCTACGGGCTGGGACCCGCTCAACCTGGAAGCGTGGTACGTGGGCATGGACGCGCCGTCCGAGTGGCTCTACCTGCCCGAGCACCACTGGCGGGCCGGGCTGGTCTATCACCACCTGCCGCTCCCGAGCGGCAACCTGGAGATCTTCGCCCGCGCCGAGCATGTCTTCCGCGGGGCCATGACGACCGGTGTTCCCCCGGCCGTGCCCGATCCGGGCGACCCGGGGCAGGGCACGACCCTCGATGCCGCGCCCCCCGCACTGACCCGCGTCGGCTCGTACCGGGCGACGAACCTCGAGCTGTCGATCCGGGTAGTCACGGTCCGCGCGTTCCTCCGCTGGGAAAACATCATGCATCGGCAGCTCCAGCGCGACCTGCCGGGGTTCCGTCTGCCGGGGCAGCACGTGCTCTACGGGGTGAAGTGGGAGTTTCTGAACTGAATCGGGGTGTGGGTGGGCCAGGGGAGTGGCGTTGGGTGAAGGGCGCGCTACCTTGACATCGCCCGCGAGGCGGCCCCGGGACGGGCGATCACCCTCGGGTTCGGCTGGCGCC
>JBKGZE010000143.1:0-6276 GCA_046545735.1 Gemmatimonadota bacterium
AGCGTGCGTCATCGAGGCGGGGTGCTCGATGAGGCTTTCCACCCCGCCCAGGCTCTCCGCCAGCGCGAAGATCTTCGTGCCCTCCACCACCGCCCGGGCCCGCTCGAGCGACCCGGTCTCCACGCTGATCATCCCCGTGAAGCCTCTCATCTGGCGGGTCGCCAGCTCGTGCTGGGGATGAGAAGGCAGCCCCGGATAGTTCACCCCCTCCACCTTCGGGTGCTCCGCCAGGAACTCCGCCATCCGCAGCCCGTTCCGGTTGTGCGCCTCCATCCGCACGGCCAGCGTCTTGGTGCCCCGCAGCGTGAGCCAGCAGTCCATGGGACCCGGGATCGCGCCGGCCGACTTCTGGATGTAGTAGAGGTGCTCCGCCCACTCGTCGTCGCTCGTGAGGACGATCCCGCCCACCACGTCGCTGTGCCCGTTCAGGTACTTGGTGCTCGAGTGGACCACCACGTCGATGCCGTATTCCAGCGGCCGCTGGTTGTAGGGCGACGCGAAGGTGTTGTCGATGCACGTGGTGACACCCGCCTCCCGGCCGATCTCGGCGGCCACGGCCAGGTCGCTCAGCCGCATCATGGGGTTGGTGGGCGTCTCCAGGTGGATCAGCTTCGTCTCCGGCCGGATCGCCGCCCGGATCCGGTCCGGGTCCCGGCTGTCGACGAAGGTGAACTCGATCCCGAGACGGGCCAGGACGGTCTTGAACATGCGGGTGGTGCCGCCGTACGTGTTCTCTTCACTCACCACGTGGTCGCCGGCCGAGAGCTTCTTCACCACCGCCTCGATGGCCGCCACGCCGCTGCTGAAGGCGGCGCCGTGGCGCGCGCCCTCCAGCGCCGCCACATTGGCCTGGAGCGCGTCCCGCGTGGGGTTGCTCACCCGGGCGTACTCGTACCCCTGTTTCGGCTCCCCCAGCGCCGGCTGGACGTACGTGGACGTCTGGTAGACAGGCGGCATGATGGCGCCGGTGGTGGGGTCCGGCTGCTGTCCGGCATGGATCGCGCGCGTCGCGAATCGGTGTTCGGAATCGGTCATCTGGAACCGGTCTTGTCGTGTCGGTGGAGACTCGTCAGGAAGACGAACAAGATACGTCGCGAAGCCCAGCGACGAAATCAACAGGAGCGAATCGGGGGGTCCGAGTTGCCGGATCTGAGCACGCGAAAGGTGGTGGCGGAGGGGGAGCACCCCGGGCAGTGGCTGGCGGTGCTGCACGGGATCTACGGGGCGGGGCGGAACTGGGCGGCGGTGGCGCGGTCGCTGGTGGCGGCCCGGCCCGAGTGGGGAGCCCTCCTGGTGGACCTGCGGCAGCACGGCGGGTCGACGGGGTTCGAGGGTCCACACACGCTGGAACGGGCGGCGGCGGACCTGGGAGGTCTGAGCCCGGGCGGCCCGGTGCGGGCCATACTCGGTCACTCGTTCGGCGGGAAGGTGGCGCTGCTCAGGGGGCGGGACGATCCTTCGGTGGAGCAGCTCTGGATCGTCGATTCCACGCCGGAGGCCATGGAGCCGACTGGTGGCGCCTGGTGGATGCTCGAGGCCCTGCGCCGGATCCCCGACGCGTTCGAGGACCGGGAGGCCGCGATCTCGGCGCTCGCCGCCGAGGGGGTCGACCGCCCCATCGCGCTGTGGGTGTCGGCGAACCTGGACTGGCGGGGTGAGCGGTACCGGTGGCGCATCGACCTGGATGACATGGAGGCGCTGCTGCGCGACTTCTTCCGCACGGACCTGTGGGACCTGGTGGAATCGCCCCGGGACGGACTGGAGATCCACTTCATCCGGGCCACGGACTCGGCGGTGCTGGGGCTCGAGGAGGCCGAGCGGATCCGGGCGGCGGGCCGGAGTACGGGACGGGTCTTCGTCCACGACGTTCGCGGTGGGCACTGGCTGAACGCGGACAACCCGCACGCGGTGGTGGAGCTGCTCGCCCGTGACCTGCCGGGGCCGGCGCTCGATTGACGACCGGTGGCCCGGGTGCCTAGGTTCCGCAGGTCTTTGCAGGGGCCGGCGCCCGGGTGGCGGCGGCTTTTTTCACGTGGAAGGACGGATGAGCTTCGAGATTCCTGAAGGTCTGATGGTAAGCGTGTCCGGCGTCCGCGGTCGCGTGGGCGAGGCGCTGACGCCGGACGTGGTGCTCCGGTTCGCGGCGGCGTTCGGCGCGTACCTGCGGGAGACCGCGGGCGGGCGGCCGACGGTCGTGCTGGGGCGGGACTCCCGCACGTCGGGGCCGCTCCTGGCCCGGGCCGTCAGCTCGGCGCTGGAGGGCGTCGGCTGCGACGTCGTGGACGTGGGACTGGTCCCCACGCCGACGGCGCTCCTGGCCGTCCGGCACCACGGTGCGGCCGGCGGCGTGATCGTCACGGCCAGTCACAATCCGATCGAGTGGAACGCGCTCAAGCTGGCCTCGGGCGACGGGATGTTCCTGGACGCCGAGCAGGCCGCGGCGCTGCGCGCGCAGCTGGAAGGCCGGCCGCCGTGGCAGGGCTGGGACGGCATCGGGCGAGTTACGACCGACGACGCCGCCGTGGAGCGGCACCTCCGTCGCATCCTCGACCTGCCCTTCGTGGACGTGGCCGCGCTCCGGGAACGTCGCTTCCGCGTCGCGCTCGACTGCGTGCGCGGAGCCGGGGGCACCACCCTCCCGCGGCTGCTGGAGGCGCTGGGCTGCGAGGTCCACGGGATCGGGCTGGAGCCGGACGGTCGCTTCCCGCGGAAGCCGGAGCCCGTGGCCGGGAACCTGGGCGAGCTGGAGTCGCTGGTGCGGGAGACGGGCGCGGACATCGGCCTCGCCACCGACCCGGACGCCGACCGCCTGTCGCTGGTGGACGAGACTGGCCGGGCCATGGGCGAGGACTACACCCTCGCCCTCGCCACCCGCCTCGTGCTCCGCCACCGCGTGGGCCCGGTGGTCACGAACCTCTCTACGAGCCGCGTGGTGGAGGACGCCGCCATCGAGGGCGGCGCGGCCTTCCACCGGGCGCCCGTCGGCGAGATCAACGTGGCCCGCAGGATGCAGCAGGAGGATGCGGTGGTGGGGGGCGAAGGTAACGGCGGGGTGATCCTGCCGACCGTGCACCACACGCGGGACGCCCAGGTGGCGGCGGTGCTCGTGCTGCAGCTCCTGCTGGAAACGGCCTCGACGCCGAGCGAGATCGCCGGGGGCCGCACCCGGTACTCCATCGTGAAGGACAGCGTGGCGCGGCCCGAGGGGGAGTTGGCGCCCGCGTACGACCGGCTCGAGGGCGAGCTCGGCGCGCCCATGGCCGACCGGCAGGACGGGCTCTGGCTCGGGTGGCCCGACCAGCGGAAGTGGCTCCATTTCCGCCCGTCCGGCACGGAGCCGATCGTCCGGATGATCGCGGAGGCCCGGGACGAGGCGGACGCCCGCCAGCTCGTGGCGGCCGCCCGTGAAGCACTCTGAACTGAGGCAGGGACGCCATGTGCGGGATCGTCGGATACATAGGGTCGCGGGAAGTGAAGCCGCTGCTGATCGAGGGGCTCAAGCGCCTCGAGTACCGCGGCTACGACTCGGCCGGGATCACGGTGGCGAGCGATGGCTCGCTGAGGACCCGGAAAGCCGTGGGCAAGATCGTGGAGCTGGAGGAGGCGCTCAGCCACAACGGGCTCCCGGAATCCGGGTGCGGGATCGCCCACACCCGCTGGGCCACCCACGGCGCGCCCACGGAGGTCAACGCGCACCCGCACACCGACTGTTCGGGTGAGATCTCGCTGGTGCACAACGGGATCATCGAGAACGCCGGCACGCTGAAGAAGAAGCTGCAGAGCCTCGGCCACACGTTCACCACGGAGACCGACACCGAGGTGCTGGCCCACCTGATCGAGGAGACGTACGAGGATTCCCTCGATGAGGCGGTCCGGACCGCGATCTCGCAGGTCGAGGGCGCCTACGGCCTGGCCATCATGAGCTCCCGGGAGCCGGGCACGATCGTGGGCGCCCGGAAGGGGAGCCCGCTCCTGGTGGGCGTGGGCGAGGTGGACGAGTACTTCATTGCCAGCGACATCGCCGCCGTCCTGGCCCACACCCGCGATTTCGTGTACCTCGAGGATGGGGAGATGGTGGTGCTGACCGCCGACGGCTACCAGATTTCCACGCTCAAGGGGCGGGAGCTGTCGAAGGAGGTCACCCGCGTCGACTGGGACCTGGACGCCATCGAGAAGGGCGGCTTCGACCATTTCATGATCAAGGAGATCTTCGAGCAGCCGGACACCATCGAGAACGCGATGCGTGGCCGGCTGCTGGAGGAGGAGGGGATCTCGAAGCTGGGCGGGCTGGAGCACCTGACCGACGAGCTTGGGGAAACCGAGCAGATCGTGATCACCGCCTCCGGCACGTCCTGGCACGCCGGTCTCATCGGGGAGTACATGCTCGAGGAATTCGCCCGGATCCCCGTGGAGGTGGAGTACGCCTCGGAGTTCCGGTACCGGAACCCGGTGATCCGGCCGACCACCACGGTGATCGCCATCAGCCAGTCCGGCGAGACGGCGGACACCCTGGCGGCGATCCGGGAGGCGAAGCGCCAGGGCGCGACGGCCATGGGGATCGTGAACGTGGTCGGCTCGACCATCGCCCGGGAGACCGACGGCGGCGTGTACATCCACGCCGGCCCCGAGATCGGTGTGGCGTCCACGAAGGCGTTCACCAGCCAGGTGGTGGTTCTGGCCCTCTTCACGCTGCTCATGGCGCGGCGGCGCGGCATGTCGGTGGTGCAGGGCCGGGAGATCGTGCACGCCCTCAAGCAGCTGCCGGAGCAGGTGCGCCAGGTCCTGGAGCTGAACGACGCCATCCGCGAGCTCGCCCGCACCTACCAGCACGCCGGGAACTTCCTCTACCTGGGCCGCGGCTACAACTTCCCGACGGCGCTGGAAGGCGCGCTCAAGCTCAAGGAGATCAGCTACATCCACGCCGAGGGGCTGCCCGCGGCGGAGATGAAGCACGGTCCCATCGCGCTGATCACCGAGGAGATGCCCGTGGTGGTGGTGGCGCCGCACGACGCCGTGTACGGGAAGGTGGTCTCCAACATCGAAGAGGTGAAGACGCGCGGCGGTCGGGTGATCGCGGTCGTCAGCGAGGGCAACACCGAGCTGGTGGAGAAGGTGGACCACCTGATCACCATCCCGGAGACCATCGGGATGCTCACTCCCGTGCTGGCTACGATCCCGCTCCAGCTCCTGTCCTACCATGTGGCCGTGCTGCGCGGGTGCAACGTCGATCAGCCGCGCAACCTGGCCAAGTCGGTGACCGTCGAGTAGCCGTGCGCGTCGTCCTGCAGCGCGTGAGCCGCGGTGAGGTCCGGATCGGCGACGAGGTCGCCGGCCGGATCGACCGCGGCTTCGTCGTCCTGGCCGGCTTCGCACCCGGCGACGACGAGGAGACGCTGGCGTGGATGGCCGAGAAGATCGTCGGGCTCCGCCTCTTCGCCGACGACGACGGCCGGATGAACCTGGCCCTCGGCGACGTCGGCGGGCGACTCCTGGTGGTGAGCCAGTTCACCCTGTACGGCGATGCCCGGAAGGGCCGCCGCCCAAGCTTCATCGGGGCCGCGCCCCCGGAGCGGGCGATCCCCCTCTACGAGCGATTCCTCGCGCTGCTGGAGGAGCGCGTCCCGGGCCGTGTCGCGAGCGGCGAGTTCGGCGCCATGATGGACGTGGAGCTGGTCAACGACGGCCCCGTCACCCTGGTCCTCGAGCGGTGAGCGGGCCGCCGCTGGTCCTGGCTTCGGCGTCCCCGCGCCGCCGCCGGCTCCTCGAGCAGCTCGGGCTCCGGTTCGACGTGGTCGCAGCCCATGTCGACGAGACGGTCCGCGCCGACGAAACGCCCCGCGAGATGGTGCGCCGGCTGGCGCTGGCAAAGGCCCGGGCGGTGGCCGACGCGAACCCCGACGCGCTGGTGATCGGCGGGGACACCGAGGTCATATTCAACGGTGCCATCCTGGGAAAGCCGGCCAGCGGGGCGGACGCCGTCGCCACGCTGCTCCGGCTCCAGGGACACGAGCACCGCGTAGAGACGGGCGTGGCCGTGGTGGCCCCGGGTGGCCGCTACGCGGTGGACGTGGTGGGCGCGGACGTCCGGTTCCGGACCTTCGGCCGGGGGGTGGCCGAGGCCTACGTCGCCACCCGCGAGCCCATGGACAAGGCCGGGGCGTACGGGATCCAGGGGCGCGGCGGCGTGCTCGTGGCAGCGATCCGTGGCGACTACTTCGCGGTGATGGGCCTGCCGGTGGCGCGGGTGGCCACGCTGGTGGAGGAGGTGGGATACCG
>JBKGZE010000144.1:0-6271 GCA_046545735.1 Gemmatimonadota bacterium
GGAAGTGGCGGGAGCGGCCCATGCGCCACGTGGTGAACGACCGGTGGCGCGGCGTCTTCCAGGCCCCCGAGGTCTGCCGCTACGAGTACACGATCGAGGCGTGGGTGGACCACTGGGCCGGCTGGGAGCACGGGATGCGGAAGTGGCTGGCTGCGGGCGTGGATGTGGAGACGCACCTGGCGATCGGGGCAGAGCTTCTGCGGGCGGCGGCGGAGGGGGCGGCGGCGGGGACGGGCGCTTGCGGGGAGGCGTCGCCCGAGGATGCGCGGTTGCTCCGGGAGTTGGCGGCGTACGTGGCGGACCCGGAGCGGCCGGCGGAGTCGCGGGCGCAGCGCGTATTCGCGGACGAGGTCACGGAGCTGATGGCGCGCCACGTGGACCGTTCCTCCGCGACGCGGTACCGGCGGGTTCTGCGCGTGGTGGTCGAGCCGAAGCTGGCGCGGTTCAGCGCGTGGTACGAGCTCTTCCCGCGGTCGCTGGGCGAGGCGGGCCGGCACGGGACGTTCCGGGACGTGATCGACCACCTCCCGTACGTGGCGGACCTGGGGTTCGACGTGCTCTACCTCCCGCCGATCCATCCCATCGGGCGGACCCATCGGAAGGGGAAGAACAACGCCCGGATGGCGGCGCACGACGATGTCGGCTCGCCGTGGGCGATCGGCGCCGATGAGGGGGGTCACAAGGCGATCCACCCAGAGCTCGGATCGCTCGAGGAATTCCGGGCGCTGGTGGACACGGCGCGCGCGGAGTACGGGATCGAGGTGGCGCTGGACATCGCGTTCCAGGCGTCGCCCGACCACCCGTGGGTGAAGGAGCACCCCGAGTGGTTCCGCCATCGTCCCGACGGCACCATCGCGTACGCGGAGAACCCGCCGAAGAAGTACGAGGACATCTACCCGCTGGACTTCGAGACCGAGGAGTGGGAATCGCTCTGGCTCGAGCTGGAGAGCGTGTTCCGGTACTGGACGGACGAGGCGGGGGTGAAGGTGTTCCGGGTCGACAACCCGCACACGAAGTCGCTCCGGTTCTGGGAATGGTGCATGGCCCGGCTCAGGTCGGATTACCCGGACCTGGTCTTCCTGTCGGAGGCGTTCACCCGGCCGAAGGTGATGTACCGGCTCGCCAAGCTCGGCTACACCCAGAGCTACACCTACTTCGCGTGGCGACGCGCGCGCTGGGAGCTCGAGCAGTACTTCACCGAGCTGGTCGCGCCTCCGGTGGTGGACTTCTTCCGGCCCAACGCGTGGCCGAACACGCCCGACATCCTGACGGACCAGCTGCAGACGGGGCTCAAGCCCGTGTTCCTGCAGCGGCTCGTGCTGGCCAGCACGCTGGCCGCGAGCTACGGGATTTACGGCCCGGCGTTCGAGCTGATGGAGAGCCGGCCGCGCGGGGAGAAGGAGGAGTACCTGGACAACGAGAAGTACCAGCTCCGGGACTGGGACCTGGAGGCGGACAACATCCGGGAGTACATCCGTCGCGTGAACCGGATCCGGCGGGAGAACCCGGCGCTGCAGCACAACCGCAGCCTCCGCTTCCACCAGTCGGAGAACGACCAGGTGATGGCCTACAGCAAGTGGAGTCACGCGGACGGTCGGCCGTACACGTACCGTTACGGTGAGGAGCGGCCGGGCGACGACGGGAACCTGGTCCTCGTCGTGATGAACCTCGATCCGCGGCACACGCAGAGCACGCTGGTGCACCTTCCGCTGGACGAGTGGGGGATCGGCTGGCACGACAGCTTCGAGGTCCACGACCTGATGAGCGGCAGCCGGTACGTGTGGCGCGGCGGTGCGAACTACGTCGAGCTCAACCCGCACGCTTTCCCGGCCCATATCTTCCGTGTGCTGCGTGGCGGACCCCGGGACGAGCACGCCCGCGAGGAGTTCTGACGCCCTGATCTGACCCCCTGACGCCGCTCGGCACCGCGAACGCCCGTCCGAGCCGAACCTGAACCGACGCGAGATGGCAGCCAATCCTGACCGTTCGAGAGAGCCCCTCAAGCCCGACGTGCAGCCGGATGACCCGCAGTGGTACAAGGACGCCATCATCTACGAGGCCCACGTCCGCGCGTTCGCCGACTCGAACAACGATGGGATCGGGGATTTCCGGGGGCTGACCTCCAAGCTCGACTACCTGCAGGACCTTGGCGTGACGGCGGTGTGGCTGCTGCCGTTCTACCCCTCCCCCTGGTTCGATGACGGCTACGACATCGCCGACTACACCGATGTCCACGAGGCCTACGGCAGCCTCGGCGATTTCCGCCGGTTCCTGCGAGAGGCGCACAAGCGCGACCTCCGGGTGATCACGGAGCTGGTGATCAACCACACCAGCGACCGCCACCCGTGGTTCCAGCGGGCCCGGCGGTCGCCGCGGGGGAGCAGCTACCGGGACTACTACGTCTGGACCGACGACCCGGAGAAGTACCGGGACGCCCGGATCATCTTCCAGGACTTCGAGGCGAGCAACTGGACGTGGGACCCGCTGGCGGAGCAGTACTACTGGCACCGCTTCTACCACAAGCAGCCCGACCTGAACTTCGACCATCCGCAGGTTCGCAAGGCCGTGTTCCGGGTCATGGACGTCTGGTGGAAGATGGGCGTGGACGGGATGCGCCTCGACGCGATCCCGTACCTGTTCGAGCGCGAGGGGACCAACTGCGAGAACCTGCCGGAGAGCCACGAGTATCTGAAGCAGCTGCGAGCGCACATCGACGAGCGCTACGCGAACCGCATGCTCCTGGCGGAGGCCAACCAGTGGCCGGAGGACGCCGTCGAGTACCTGGGGGACGGTGACGAGTGCCACATGAACTTCCACTTCCCCATCATGCCGCGGCTCTTCATGTCGGTGCAGCAGGAGGACCGGTTCCCGGTTCTGGACATCCTGGACCAGACGCCGGAGATCCCGGACAACACCCAGTGGGCCATCTTCCTCCGCAACCACGATGAGCTGACCCTGGAGATGGTGACGGACGAGGAGCGGGACTACATGTACCGCGCCTATGCCCACGACCCGCAGATGCGGATCAACCTGGGGATCCGTCGGCGGCTGGCTCCGCTCCTGGGCAACAACCGTCGCAAGATCGAGCTCCTGAACGGACTCCTCATGTCGCTTCCCGGCACGCCGGTCCTCTACTACGGCGACGAGATCGGGATGGGCGACAACGTGTACCTGGGCGACCGGGACGGGGTGCGCACGCCCATGCAGTGGAGCAGCGACCGGAACGCGGGTTTCAGCCGGGCGAACCCGCAGAAGCTCTATCTCCCCGTGATCACCGACCCCGAGTACCACTTCGAGGCGGTGAACGTGGAGGCGCAGCAGAACAACCCGAGCTCGCTGCTCTGGTGGATGAAGCGGCTGATCGCGCTGCGGAAGCGATTCAAGGCGTTCAGCCGTGGGACCATCCGGTTCCTGCAGCCGGACAACCGCAAGGTGCTGGTGTTCATCCGCGAGTACGAGGACGAGCACATCATGGTGGTGGCCAACCTGTCCCGCTTCACGCAGGCGGTGGAGCTGGACCTGGCCGACTTCGAAGGCCGCGTCCCGGTGGAACTCTTCGGCCACACCGAGTTCCCACGGATCGGCGAGCTGCCGTACTTCCTCACCATGGGACCCCACACCTTCTACTGGTTCCAGCTCACGTCGGAGCGCACGGCCGCGGGTCCGGGCGAGCCGGGGCAGCGGGAATGGCCGGTCCTGGTGGCGGACAGCTGGACCGACCTCCTCTACGAAGACGACGCGTCCGGCCTCTCCCAGATCCTCCCCGACTACCTGCTCGCCCGGCGCTGGTTCGGCGGCAAGGCCCGTCGGATCCGGCAGGCGCGCATGGAAGACGTGCTGCACACCCGGGGCGGTGACGTGGACGCTCACGTGGCGCTGGTGCAGGTCAGCTACGTGGACGGCGACCCGGAGAGGTACATCCTGCCGCTGACGTACGCGGCCGGCGAGCGCGCCGAGCGGGTGGTGAAGGACCAGCCCCACGCCGTGGTCGCCCGGGTCGTCCCCGCGCGGCCGCGAGGAAGGTCGAGGGGCGAGGAGGACGGGTGGGGGATCCTCTACGACGCCACTGTGGAGCCCGGGTTCGCCCACGACCTGCTCCGGCTCATGGCCACCAAGCGCAAGCTCCGGGGCCGCCTGGGCGATATCTCCGGCGGGCTCGTCAAGGAGTTCCGGGAGCGGCGAACGGCGGACCCCGAATCGCTGAAGCCGCAGTTGATGCGGGTGGAGCAGAGCAACACGTCCATCGTGTACGGCAGCGAGCTCTTCTTCAAGCTGTTCCGGAAGCTGGACACGGGGCAGAACCCGGACGTGGAGATCGCGCATCAGCTGACGCGGATGGGGTTCGAGCACACGCCCGAGGTGACCGGGGAGGTGCTCTACCGCCGCGGGGATGGCACCACGCTGACCATCGGCGTGATGAAGCGGTATGTGCCCAGCCAGAGCGACGCGTGGACGTTCACGCTCGACTCGCTGCGCGGGTTCTTCGAGCGCGTCGCCGCCCAGCAGCCGGAAACCGAGCTGCTCCCGCTCGGCGCGGGGTCGCTCCTCGAGCAGGCGGGGCGGGAGCCGACGGAGCAGGCGGAAGACCTGCTGGGGCCGTACATGGAGTCCGCCCGCCTGATCGGCCGCCGGACCGCGGAGATGCACCGGGCGCTGGCCGGGAGCATCGACCGCGCGGGCTTCCGTCCCGAACCGTTCAGCGCCCTCTACCAGCGGTCCCTGTACCAGTCCATGCGGAACCTGGGCGGCCGCACGTTCCAGACGCTGGCGCGAGAGCTGAGATCGTTGCCGGAGTCGGTGCGCGACGAGGCGGCCGGGGTGCTGCACCGGAAGAACGAAATCCTGGCCCGTATGCGCGGCGTGGTGGGGGAGAAGATGGAGGCGCTCCGCATCCGTACGCACGGCGACTACCATCTCGGACAGGTCCTCTATACGGGGCGCGATTTCGTCATCATCGACTTCGAGGGCGAGCCCGCCCGCCCGCTGACGGAGCGGCGCCTCAAGCGCTCGCCCCTCTCGGACGTGGCGGGAATGCTCCGCTCGTTCCACTACGCCGCCTACACGGCCATGGGGGGTGAAGGCGTGCGGAGCCTGGTAAGGGCGGGCGACCTGGAGAACCTGGACCGGTGGGCCCGGTTCTGGGTCGCCTGGTCGAGCGCCGCGTTCCTGGGCATGTATCTGGAGGAAGCCCACAGTGACGAGGCTCGCGGCGCCGGCTTCGTCCCGGAGCGGGACGACCAGCTCCGGGTCCTGCTGGACGCCCACCTCCTGGAGAAGGCCGTCTACGAGCTCGGCTACGAGCTGAACAACCGACCCGACTGGGTGCGCGTGCCCGTGCTCGGGATCGAGCAGCTCCTGGGCGAAAGCGGCTCATGATCGCACCGCGGGGCCTCCATGCGCTGGCCCGGCTCCACGGGATCCAGACCGCGTACCGCGACAACGAGGGACGCCGTGTAAGCGCCTCGCCGGAAGCCCTCATCGCGACGCTCCGGGCGCTGGACGTCCCCGTTCGCGACGGCGCGTCGGTCGCCCGCCTGCTGAGCCACCGCCGGCGTCAGCTCTGGGAGCGCGCCATCGACCCGGTGGTGGTGGTCTGGACCTCGGGCGGGCTCGACGGCCAGGGGACCGGCTGGGTCCACGTTCGCGCCCCGGCCCGGAGGCGGGATGCGGACATCCGGGTCACCGTCCAGCTTGAAGCGGGGGGTGAGCGCACGCGCGAGGCGGCGGGGAGCTCGCTGGAGGTGCGCGGCGAGGTGGTGGTGGGGAGCGCGCGTTTCGTCGATCGCCGGGTCCGGCTCCCACCCGTCCCGCCCGGCTACCACGATCTCATCGTGGAGGTGGCAGGCGGACGGGGGCGAGCCCGGCACGAAGCGTTGCTCATCGCCGCGCCCGAACGGGCGTGCGGGTGGGAGGTCCTGCCTGGAGCGGACGGCGATCTGGCGGGGCGCTGGGGGCTCTTCGCGCCCCTCCACGCGCTCTGGCAGGGCGCATCGCCGCGCGCGCAGGCACCCACGTTCCCGCTCCTCACAGGGCTCGCAGAGCGTGCCGGCGAGAGCGGCGCCTCCCTCATCGGTACCCTCCCCCTCCTCGCCGCCTTCCTCGACCGCCCCTACGAGCCCAGCCCGTACGCGCCCGTCAGCCGACTCTTCTGGAACGAGCTGTACCTGGCCCCGGCGGACGGCGTGCCCGGACCCGCGGGCGCCGAGGACACGGACCTCTTCGATCCCCGGGCGGCCATGGCCGCCCGCCGCACCCGGCCCGAGGAGGAGGC
>JBKGZE010000145.1:0-6243 GCA_046545735.1 Gemmatimonadota bacterium
GTAGCGCGCAGCAGGTGGTCACCTCGACGCGGCTGAGCTACTACGGCGTGCTCCTGGCGCAGGAGCAGCTCCGGCTCACCTCGAACAGCCTGGACCGCGTGGAGCAGGTCCTGGACGAGACGCGGAAGCTCAACCGTGCCGGGCTCGCCTCCGCCTACGACGTCCTCCGCCTCGAGGTGGAGCTGACGAACCTGGAGCCGAACGTTCGTCGGTCGCGGGACGCGCTGGCATCGGCGCGCCGGTCGCTCGCCGTGGAGATGGGCGTGGAGAGCCTGGACGGGGTGGAGCTCGCCGGGTCGCTCCTGGAGCTCGAGCTGCCGGACCTGCCGGGCGGGCGGCCGGTGGCGAACGGCGCGGCCGGGTACGACGTCGGCGCCCGCAGCGACGCTCGCGGTCTGCTGCTGAGCGCGGGCGTGCCCGCGGAGGCGCTGCCGGCGGAGGAGCTGCTGGAGCTGGCGCGGGCGCGCCGCTCGGACCTGCTGCAGCTGCGGCTGACGCGGGAGCTGCGGGAGACGGAGCGGAAGGCGGAGTGGTCGAACTACCTGCCGACGGTCTCGGTGTTCGGGACGTGGACCAAGCAGTCGCAGCATGACGGCGGATTCGAGTTCTTCGGCGGCAACAGCTTCGAGACGGGCGCGGTGGGGATCCAGGTGGACATCCCGCTCTTCAGCGGGTTCCAGCGTCCGGCGCGGGTGAGCCGGATGAGCGCGGTGGTGGACCAGGTGGACGCGCAGCTGGGGTACGCGGAGGAGCAGGCGGAGAACGAGGTCGCCACGCTGCGCGACCAGGCGCGGGAGGCGCATCAGCGGGTGGCGGCGCAGCGGCGGGCGGTGGACCAGGCCACGCGCGGGTACGAGATCGCGCGGCGGGAGTACCGGGCGGGAGTGGGCAGCCAGCTCCAGGTGACGGACGCGGAGCTGGCGCTGCGGCAGAGCGAGTTCAACTACGCGCAGTCGGTGTACGACTACCTGACCGCGCAGGCGCGTCTGGACGCGGCGATCGGGGTGGTGCCGATGGTGGACACGGGCGCGGTCGCCCTTCAGGGATAAGGCGGAGAACGATGTGGAAGCGTATCGCAGCATTCGGACTGCTGGTCGGCCTCGGACCGGTGCTCGTGAGCGGGTGCAGCCGGACGGAGGGTGCCGAGGCGCAGCCGTCGGGTGAGGAGGTGCTCCGGACGGTGAACGTCGAGGTGATGGAGGTGGAGCCCACGTCGTTCTCCCACTTCATCCGGGTGGTGGGCACCGTGGAAGCGGAGCGCGACGTCAAGGTCGCGGCCGAGGAGGGCGGGGTGGTGGCCTCGATCGGGGCGACGAAGGGCGAGACTGTCCGTCCGGGTGAGCCGCTGCTCCGGCTGAACGCCGACGTCCTGGAGGCGCAGCTCGAGCAGACCGCGAGCCAGGCGGCGCTGGCCGAGGAGACGTGGGAGCGGCAGAGGCGGTTGTGGGAGGAGGACTCGGTGGGGACCGAGATGGCGTACCTGCAGGCCAAGTACAACGCCCAGACCGCGCGCGCCCAGGCCCGGGTGCTGAGCGAGCGCGTGGCCCGGACCACCGTCCGGGCGCCCATCGGCGGGATCCTCGACGACCGCCTGGTCGAGGTCGGGAGCATGGTCTCCGCCGGCGCGCCCGTCGCCCGGATCCTGGACGTGGACACCGTCGAGGTGGTCGGCGGCGTGCCCGAGCGCTACGCCGCCGACGTGGAGCGCGGCGCGGAGGTGGCCGTGAGCGTGGACGCCCTGGGCGGCCGCGAGTACGCGGGCACAATCGACTTCGTGGGCTCGGCCGTGGACGGCGGCAGCCGCACCTTCCAGGTCGAGGTGACCGTCCCGAACCCCGGCCTCGGCATCAAGCCCGGGATGGTGGCGGACATCCGCATCGCGCGACGCACGCTGGAGAGCGCGCTGGCGGTGCCCCGTACCGCGGTGATGCGCCGGGAGAACGGGTACGTGGTCTTCGTGGCCCGGCGGACCGAGGACGGCTGGCGGGCCGAGACGCGCAGCGTGGTGCCGGGCGCGGGCCGGGACGAGTGGGTCGTGATCGAGCAGGGGCTGGCGCCCGGCGAGCGGATCGTCACCGTCGGGCAGCAGCGGCTGGCCGAGGGCGACGCCCTCCGGATCACCAACGGGCCGCCGGCCGGGGGCGAGTCGTCCAACGGGCCGCCGGCCGAGGGCGAGCCGTCCGCCGGGCCGCCGGCGGTGGAGGGGGAGGGGAACGAGGGATGACGCGGGGAGAGCGGGAGCACGGGCGGGCGCCCCTGCCGAAGGGGCATCACAAGGGCGAGTACCGGCAGTTCGCGCTGACCAACTTCTCTCTGGAGCACCGGATCAGCACGCTCGTGCTGCTGGTGATCATCGCCATCATGGGCGTGGTCTCGTACACGCGCGTGCCGAAGGAGGCGTCGCCGGAGATCACGATCCCCATCATCGCGGTGAACGTGATGTACCCGGGCGTGGCGCCGAACGACATGGAGACGCTGGTGGCCCGGCCGGTGGAGGAGGAGCTCAACACCATCGCCGACATCACGGAGCTGACGTCGACGTCGGTGGAGGGCTACACGAGCATCATCGCCGAGTTCGAGAACGGCATGGACATGGACGACGCGCTCCAGAAGGTGCGGGAGAAGGTCGACCTGGCCCGGCCGGAGCTGCCGGCGGATGCCGAGGAGCCCAGCGTGATGGAGTTCAACCTCTCCGAGTTCCCCATCATGCAGGTCAACATCTCGGGCCCGTACGGCCTGGAGCGGCTGAAGGAGGTCGCGGAGGACGTCCAGGAGCGGCTGGAGCAGATCCCGTCCATCCTGGACGTGAACCTGTCGGGCGGGCTCGAGCGGGAGGTCCGGGTCGACGTCGACCTCTCCATGCTCAAGTACTACGGCCTCGCGTTCACGGATGTGGTGGCGGCCATCCAGGGGGAGAACGTCAACATCCCCGGCGGTGTGGTGGACGTGGGGGACCATGAGTACACGCTCCGGGTGGCCGGCGAGTTCAGGGAGGCCGCCCCCATCGCCGACGTGGTGGTGGACACCCGCAACGGGCGCCCGATCTACGTCCGTGACGTGGCCGATGTGGACTTCGCGTACAAGGAGCGGAACACGTACGCGCGTCTCGACGGCACGCCGGTCATCACGCTGGGGATCGTGAAGCGGTCGGGCGAGAACATCATCGACGCTGCCGAGCGGGTGAAGGCCGAGATCGGCGCCCTGGAGTCCGGGTTCCCGGCCGGGACCGTGGTGAAGATCACCGGCGACCAGTCGGAAGACATCCGCGCCATGGTCCTGAACCTGGAGAACAACATCATCAGCGGGCTGCTCCTGGTGCTCGCGGTGCTGATGTTCTTCCTGGGCGTGCGCAACGCCGGGTTCGTGGCGACGTCGATCCCGCTGAGCATGCTGCTGAGCTTCATCGTCATGAGCGTGCTCGGCATCACCATGAACATGGTCGTCCTCTTCAGCCTGATCCTGGCGCTGGGAATGCTCGTGGACAACGCCATCGTGGTGGTGGAGAACATCTACCGCTACATGGAGGAGGGGCACGACAACTGGCGGGCCGCGCGCCTGGCGACGGGCGAGGTGGCCATGCCCATCGTCGCCTCCACGTTCACCACGCTGGCCGCCTTCACGCCGCTCCTCTTCTGGCCGGGGATCGCCGGCGAGTTCATGGGCTACCTGCCCATGACCCTCATCATCACCCTCTCCAGCTCCCTCTTCGTGGCGCTCGTCATCGTGCCGGTGCTCTGCGCCATGTTCATGAAGCTGGACTCCGAGCCCACGCAACCGCTCCGTCCCGCCGCGCGCTACACGCTGCTCGGCGCGGCGGGGCTCGCCCTGCTCGTGCTGCTGGCGACCAGCTGGGTCACCGCCCTCCTCCTCGCCGGCCTCGCCGTCGGCCTTACCCTCCTCCACAGGAAGGTGATGACCCGGGTGGCCCGCTGGTTCCAGGACGTGGCCGTGCCCGGCGTCGTGAGGTGGTACGAGGGCCAGCTCCGCTGGGCCCTGGGCCACCGGGCGGCCGTGGTCGGCATGGCCATCGCCGCGTTCGTCGGCAGCATCTTCCTGTTCGGCCTGTTCAACGCCGGCGTGGAGTACTTCCCCGAGTCGATCCCGCCCGCGCAGGTGATGGCGCAGATCGACGTCCCCAGCGGGACCCGCCCCGAGTTCCTGAACCGGGTCGCCGAGCGGGTGGAGGCGCAGCTGCAGGAGATCGACGGGTACGAGGATGCCGAGTCCGTCGTCGCCACGGTCGGGTCCAGCGGGGCGGGGATGGGCGCCATGATGATGGGCGGCGGGGACGCCAGCGTCATGGTCCAGTTCGTGGATTTCGAGGACCGGAAGAACGATGTCTTCGAGACGCTGCGGCAGATGCAGGTGGAGGTGGGCGAGGAGATCGCCGGAGCCGACGTGGTCATCGAGCGGCAGGAGATGGGACCGCCCACCGGGGAGCCGATCAGCCTCGAGATCGTGGGCGAGGATCCGGAGCTGCTGAAGCGGCTGGCGGACCGGGCGGTGGCCACCCTCCGGAACGCGCCCGTGGGGCGGCGGCTGGAGGGTCTCGAGAGCGACATGGACGAAGCCCGCCAGGAGCTCATCATCGACGTCGACCGGGAGAAGGCGGCGTTGTACGGGCTGTCCACCTCCCAGGTCGGCAGCACCATCCGGAGCGCCGTCCAGGGGACGGAGGCGGCCAAGTTCCGGCAGGGCGAGGAGGAGTACGACATCGTGGTGCGGCTGGCCGAGCGCTACCGCCAGGACCTGGACGCGATCCAGGACCTGACGATCATGGCCGAGGGCGGGGTCCAGATCCCGCTGCCGTCCGTCGCCGACTGGTACGTCGACGAGGGCGCCGGGAGCGTGAAGCGGAAGAACCTGGACCGGGTGGTCACCATCACCAGCGACGTGGTGGCGGGCGCGAACAGCAACGCCGTACTCGAGGACGTCCAGGCCACGCTGGCGGCCGCCGGCTTCCAGGACGAGCTGCCCGCGAACTACACCCTGCGCTACACCGGCGAGCAGGAGGAGCAGATGGAGACCATGGAGTTCCTCTCCAGCGCCTTCCTCATCGCCCTCATGCTCATGGGCTTCATCCTGGTCAGCCAGTTCAACTCGGTGATCAAGCCGTTCATCATCCTGACCTCCGTCGTCATGTCCACCGTGGGCGTGCTGATCGGACTGATCGTATTCCGGATGCCGTTCGGGATCATCATGACGGGCGTCGGCATCATCAGCCTGGCCGGCGTGGTGGTGAACAACGCCATCGTGCTCATCGACTATATCGACATCCTCCGCGAGCGCGACGGGATGAGCCGACGGGAAGCGCTGGTCGAGGGCGGCAAGACCCGCTTCCGGCCCGTCGTCCTCACCGCCGTCACCACCGTGCTCGGCCTGATGCCGCTGGCGATCGGGCTCAACTTCGACTTCGCCGCCTTCTTCACCCGCCTCGACCCGAACCTCTACTGGGGTGGCGAGCAGGCCGCCTGGTGGGGACCCATGGCCATTGCCGTCATCGTAGGGCTCAGCTTCGCCACCGTGCTCACGCTGGTCCTCGTCCCCGTCCTCTACTCCCTGGTCGACGACGTATCCGCCTTCTTCCAGCGCCACTTCGTCCACCGCGACCAGGCCGCCGCGGACGAACCCTACGCCGGGCCCTACGAGCCCGCCGCCGCCCGCGCCCGCGAGGGGGTCATGGCCGCCGAAGCGCCGGGCCCGGCCGGCTCCACGCCGTGAGCCGCCGCTGGCGACCTGGGGACCGGGACTGACCGGGCCGCGGGCTCGCGGCCCGGGGCGACGTTCGCCGCTGGAGCGACCGGGGGACAGGCAGACCGGGGGTTCCCCCCATCCGGACACAAAAAAACGTCGGGAGACGGAGCGGGTCCCGATCTTCCACCCTGCCAAGGAGGAGTTCTCGTTCCTGCGTTGCTCCGCCCCCCGACCGTCGGGGACGAGGTGGGGCGCCGGTCAGGGCTCCCGTTTGCCTTCCCGTTTCCTGCCGCAGAACTTGCGCCAACCACCGTATCGTCTGTGTGGTTGGACGGTCACGATCCGGAAAGGGTTGCCCGCCCCCGGCTCGCCGTCCTGGTTGGCCGTACGCGCGGGCGCGTCCCCGGGTTTCAGTGGCGAGTGGCTTGGGGCGAGTGGCTCGGGGCGAGTGGCTCGCGTCGAGTGGCTCGCGTCGAGTGGCTCGGGGCGGGTGGCTCGCGTCGAGTGGCTCGCGTCGAGTGGCTCGGGGCGGGTGGCTCGGGCGGGAGT
>JBKGZE010000146.1:0-6232 GCA_046545735.1 Gemmatimonadota bacterium
CCTCTGGACCTGCCGGCGGGGGGCGTGGCGCGTCCGGTGGAAGGGGGAGGAGCGGTGAACGCGTTTCTCCCGCTGAGGGCGGGAGGCACGGCGGTGGTGGAAGTCGATTTCTCGCTGCACGAGCTGGAGGCGGCGATGGACCGTGCGGCGCGTCTCGGGTTGTTGCTGCTGGTCGGTTCGCTGCTGGCGATGATCGTGATCGTGGCGACCATGCTGGAGCGGGAGGTGGTGGCCCCGATCGTCCGGGTGGCGCACATCCTGGGTCCTGGCGACGGAACGACTCGGGCTGCGTCGGACGAGCTGGGTCGGATCGAGGCCTCGGTGGCCGACCTGATCCGGAAGGGTGAAGCGGCGGAGGCGAAGGCGGCGGAGCACGAGCGTCGTCTGGCCGACCAGGCCGGTCTGGCGCAGGTGGGTGAGATGGCGGCGGAGATGGCCCACGAGTTCAAGCGGCCGCTGGCGTCGATCCGGTCGGCGGTGATGCTGCTGGAGCAGGAGTACGAGCTGAACGAGCAGGCGCAGGCGCTGCTGGAGGCGGTGGACGGCCAGCTGGGCAAGCTGACGGAGACGATGCAGGACCTGTTCGCTCTGGCGAAGCCGGTGGAGCTGCACAGCGAGCGGGTGGACATGCGGGACGTGGTGAACGGGGCGCTGGCGCAGCTGGGCTCGCTGACCGAGACGGAAGGTCGCACCGTGGCGCGGGAGATCGAGCCGGACGTACCGGCGGTTCGAGGCGACGCGCACCGGCTCGAGCAGGCGGTGCTGAACGTCCTGTTGAACGGCATGGAGGCCATGGACGCGGGGGGGCGGCTGACGGTCCGGATGCGGGGTGCGGGCGATCGGGTGGTGGTGGAGGTCACGGATACGGGGCCGGGGATCCCGGAGGAGGAGATCGAGAAGGTGGTACTCCCGTTCTACTCGACGAAGCCTGCCGGGACCGGGCTGGGGCTGCCCCTGGTCGCGCGGGTGGTGGCGGCCCACGCTGGCGTTCTGGACATCGAGAGTGAGGCGGGCGTCGGGACCCGGGTGACCACGCAGTTCCCCGTTCACGCGGTTCAGGCGGCCAATGGTGCGGAGGGCGAGTGGCGAGCGAACGAATCCTGATCGTCGAAGACGACGACCTGCTGCGGCAGGTGACGGCGGAGCGCCTGGAGCGTGAGGGGTACCTCGTGGCCACGGCCCGGACCGTGGCGGAAGGCCGCGCGGAGGTGGAGGACCACGTGCCGGACCTGGCCCTGCTCGACATCAAGCTGCCGGACGGGGAGGGGACGGAGCTCCTGGAGGAGCTGACGGAGATGGGCGACACGGTCTGTGTCATGATGAGCGCCCACGGGACGGTGCAATCGGCCGTGGACGCGCTCCGGTCGGGGGCGGTCGACTTCCTGGAGAAGCCGTTCTCCTTCGACCGTCTCGGGGCCACGCTCCGGGGTGCGCTGGAGCGGACGCGGCTGCAGCGGGAGGTCCGTGCGCTGCGCGAACAGACGGGGCTCGGCGAGGACGTGGTCGGGAGCAGTCCGGCCATGAAGGAGGTGTTCGAGTTGGTGAAGCGGGTGGCGCCCGCCGACAGCACGACCGTCCTGCTCGAAGGGGAGACGGGGACGGGCAAGGGGATGCTGGCGCAGGCGATCCATCGGGCGAGCCGCCGGGGTGACGGTCCGTTCGTCAACGTGACCTGCTCGGCGCTGGCGGAGTCGGTGATGGAGTCGGAGCTGTTCGGTCACGAGAAGGGTGCGTTCACCGACGCCCGGACCATGAAGCGCGGGCTGGTGGAGCTGGCGGACGGGGGCACGCTCTTCCTGGACGAGATCGGGGAGCTCTCGCTCGGGCTGCAGGGCAAGCTGCTCCGCTTCATCGAGGAGAAGACCTTCCGGCGCGTGGGGGGGACCAAGGACCTGAAGGTGGATGCCCGTCTGATCGCGGCGACCAATCGGGAGCTGGACGAGGAGGTGGAGGAAGGGCGGTTCCGGGAGGACCTCTACTATCGCCTGCGCGTCTTCCCGATCCGGCTCCCACCGCTGCGCGAGCGGCAGTCGGACATCCCGGCGCTCGTCAAGACGTTCATCGATGAGTTCAACAACCAGTTCGGCAAGCGGATCACCGGTGTGGCCCCGGAGGCGATGGAGCTGCTCACCTCATACCGTTGGCCGGGGAACGTGCGCGAGCTCCGGAACTTGATCGAGCGGACCGTGCTGCTGGCCGACGGGCCCGTGCTGGAGCCGGAGATGCTCCCGGCTCCCATCCGGGGGCGCGCGGCGGCGTCGGAGCCGGCGGTGGAGCTGGGACCCGAAGGGCTGGACATCGAGGAGCTCGAGCGGTCGCTGCTGGAGACGGCGCTGCGCCGGGCCGAGGGGAACCGAACCGAAGCGGGGAGGCTGCTGGGGATGAGTCGTCATCAGGTGCGCAACCGTCTGAAGAAATTCGGGATGGACGAATGAGACGACGCGCGGTGTTCGCGGTGCTCGCGGCGCTCGTGGTGGGCGCCGCGCCGGTCGCGGGGCAGAACGCCATCGACTGCGAGCGGTGCCATGGGGAGGCCGAGCTGCTACGTCAGCATGTCGAGAGCCTCGACGCAGCTCGCACCCTGCTGGTGCCGGAGCGGATGATCGAGGGTTCCGCCCACGCCGGAATG
Organism: Gemmatimonadota bacterium; assembly: GCA_046545735.1. Taxonomy (GTDB): domain Bacteria; phylum Gemmatimonadota; class Gemmatimonadetes; order Longimicrobiales; family RSA9; genus JAWVYT01. The sequence goes on from JBKGZE010000146.1 coordinate 2,630, forward strand.
AGCTGTGCGGACTGCCACAGCGGGTTCCGGCGCTTCCCGCACCCGGCGGCGGCCACGACAGAATCGTGCGCGAGCTGTCACGAGGAGGCGTACGCCGACTGGCAGGCCGGGCTCCACTCGGGGACAGCCGATACCGAGGCGGTGGGCTGTGTGGAGTGTCACAGCGTACACGCCGTTCTCCCGGCGGACTCGCTGCGCGAGGGCGCGGCGGTCCGGGCGATGAGCGAGACGTGCACCGGCTGCCACGAGACCCAGCGCCTCCCGGCGGACGCCCATCACCAGGATCACGCCGGCTGCTACGCCTGCCACAACCCCCACGGCGTGCTCGCGCCGGACGACCCGGAATCATGGATGGCGCCGCTGAATCAGCCGGAGGTCTGCGGCGCCTGTCACGACTCGGTGGCTACCGTGTACGCCGGCGGCGCGCACGCCCGGGCGCTGCGGAGCGGGACGTGGGAGGCGACCGACGCCGCCCCTCCCACGTGCACGTCGTGCCACGGGGCCCACCCGGTGGCCGGGTCGGGCGACGTGCCGTTCGAGGAAGCGGCCGTGGAACGGTGCGAGGCGTGCCACGAGTGGGCGGCGGAAACGTACCGGGGGACCTATCACGGGAAGGCGGCGGAGCTCGGGTCCGGGGTCGCGGCGACCTGCGCCGAATGTCACGGCGCGCACGGGATGGAGCCGGCCAGCGCACCGACCTCGCGCGTGGCCGAAGCCAACCTGGTGGCGACGTGTGGCGAGTGCCACGAGCACGCCCGGCCCGCGTTCGTGCAGTACGACTCGCACCCGGATCCCATGGACCGGGAACGGAATCCGGTGCTGTTCTACTCGTTCTGGTTCATGAATTCGCTCCTGCTCGGGACGCTCACGGTGTTCGGGCTCCACACGCTGCTCTGGTGGATCCGGATCATGATCGATCGGCGGAAGGGCGTGACGCATCACGGAGGTGGCGGTGAGTGAGCAGACGCAGGACGTGGGCGTTCCGCTCGACGCGGCGCAGCGAGGCAAGGGCCCGTTCATCTGGCGGTTCAACACGGCAGACCGGCTGACCCACGCCTTCGCGATCATCTCCTTCTACACGCTGATCCTGACGGGAATCCCGCTCCGGTACTCGTGCGCCCCGTTCGCGGAGCCGCTCATGCAGTTCTGGGGCGGTGTGGAGCGGGCCGGGCTGATCCACCGGGCGGCCGCGGCGTTCATGGTGGGGTACACGCTGTGGCACATCGCGTATATGACGGTCAAGTTCGCCCGCTCGGAGAACAAGAAGCGGATGGTCTGGGGGAGCGACTCCTTCCTGCCGCATCCGGACGACGCGCGCCAGTTCATCCAGCAGTGGAAGTACTACTTCGGGAAGAGCAGCCCGCCGAGGTTCGGCCGCTACGGGTACCTGGAGAAGATGGACTACCTGGGCGAGGTGTGGGGCTTCTTCGTGATCGGCGGATCGGGGTTCATGCTCTGGTTCCCCGAGTTCTTCTCTCGCTGGATGCCCGGGTGGATGTTCAACGTGGCCACGGTCTTCCACGGTGTGGAGGCCATGCTGGCGGCGGCGTTCCTGTTCACGATCCACTTCTTCAACGTGCACCTGCGGCCGGACAAGTTCCCGCTGGATGCCGTCATGTTCACCGGCCGGGCGACGCTGGAGTACATGGAAGAGGAGCACCCGGCCATGATGGACGCCATCGAGCCGCACCTGAACGAACCGGTGTCGGAGAAGCCGGTGAAGGACCGTCCGGCTCCGGCGCCGACCCGGGGAGAAACGTTGTTCGCCGCGGTATTCGGCTTCGCCGCCTGGGGCATTGGACTCGCCACGATCGGGATGATTTTATGGGCCGTGTTCTGCTGATCGCGCTGGTCGCCGTCGTGCTCGGGGGGTGCGAGCCCGCACCCGAGGCGACGGGGGAGCCGCACGCCGAGCTAGCCTGCGCCGCCTGCCACAGCGGGCCGCGTGGCGAGCGTGGTCGGGCGTCGGTACCCGCCAGCTCCTGCCAGGCATCCGGGTGCCACGAGGCCGGAGGCCCGGAGCAGGTCCAGATCGCCACGGTCACCTTCCCACACCGCGATCATGCGGAGGGGTACGAGATCGACGCGACGTGCGCCGGCTGCCACACCCACGAGACGGGCGAGGCGCCGCTGGAAGCGTCGGTGGAGGCGTGTGCGCTCTGCCACGTGGGCGAGGTGACCAGCGCCGAAGCGGCCGAGTGCCGCCTGTGCCACCAGCAGCCCGACCACTCGAGCCTGACGAGCCAGGGGGTGGCCGTGTCCCATTCCCAGCTCCCGTGGATCGACATCGGCTGCGTCCGCTGCCACTACGACGTGGCGGAAGCGGACACGGACGTCTCGCCGCTGGAGTGCCGGGAGTGCCACGAGGACGTGGGCGTGCTGAACGCCCGGGCGGTGGGCCGGGACCTCCATCCGATCCACGACGGCATCACCTGCACGGCATGCCACAGGGACGACCTTCACGAGGTCCGGGCCATGAGCTCGGCCGTGGCGCTGGTCTGCTCCGACTGTCACCGGGAGGCACACGAGGTGGCGCTGGACGTGGCGGACCCGCCCAGCGCCATGTGCGCGGCGTGCCACACGGGCGTGCACGTGCCGCAGCAGCGGCTGCTCCTGGGCATCCAGCCGGAGCTGGGTGCCCAGCCTGGCGCGCATTTCGTGGCGGGGATCACGTGCCGCTCGTGCCATATCCCTCCGGCGGCCCCGACGGAGGAGCCGGTGGACGCCATCCGCGGCCAGGCCGCCTCGTGCGCCGGGTGCCACAGGGAGGAGTACCCGCAGGTGCTGGACTGGTGGATCGAGGGGATCGAGGCGCGGCTGGCCGAGAGCGGCGGGTACGTGGAGCGCGCGGCGCGGGCGGTGGGTGGCGAGGACGGCAGCCCCGAGCTGATCCGTGAGGCCGTGGCGATGGTGACGCTGGTGGCCGAGGCCGGGGGCCAGCACAATCTCGAGCTGGCGGATCGGCTCCTCCGGGAAGCGGTGACGCGCGCGCAGCTGGCGTATGAGGAAGCCGGACTCGTGGCCCCGCCCCCGCCGAACCTGGGCCGGGCGCCCCACTCGGGCATGTGCTCGTACTGCCACTACTCGCCGGACGAGCCGTGGGACTTAGAGGCCATGCCGGAGGACTTCCACCGGGAGGTGCTGGGTCCGCCTCAGCAGTAGCGGCGGGACAGGAACCGGAGCACAGCGTCGGCGAACGGGCCGACCGGATCGAGGGCGACGGCGTGGGCCGCGCCCTCGATCTCTTCCAGGCGGGCATCCGGCAGGAGGTGCAGGAGCCGGTCGACGAACCGGGCGGGCACCACCGGGTCCCGCTCCCCGGTGACCAGGAGGGTGGGGCAGGTGACCAGGGGGGCGTCCAGGGCGGTGTCGTGGCGGGATGAGCGCAGCCACGCACCGAAGGCCGTCAGGGGTCGGAGGGCGTAGCGTCGCACCACGCTGCCGACCAGCCGGGGGGGCTCGCGGAGCGCGGTCGTCAGCAGTCCCGTGAGCTGGCGCATGCCATGCCAGCCCGTCCGGCCCGTCGGGGCCGCCAGGACCAGCGCGTGGGTGCGCCCGGGTGCGTCCACGGCGAGCCGGACCAGGATCTGGGCTCCCAGGGAG
>JBKGZE010000147.1:0-6219 GCA_046545735.1 Gemmatimonadota bacterium
GCCCCCTTCTGCGCGACCTGACCCTCCCCGGTGGCCGAACGGCCGGTCGCCCTTCATCTTCATCCTCATGATCGCCCTTACGCGCCCGGTCAGTCCCTCGCTCGACTGCTGTGCGCTCTCGCACCTGCAGCGGGAGGCCATCGATGTCGGGCGGGCGGCTCGCCAGCACCGGGCCTACGAGCGGGTGCTGGCCTCGCTTGGCTGCCGCGTTCAGCCGGTGCCGGCCGCGCCGGACCTTCCCGACGCCGTATTCGTGGAGGACACGGCCGTGGTCACGCCCGAGGTGGCTGTGGTGACGCGACCGGGGCTCGCCTCGCGACGACCGGAGGTCGACGGCGTCGCCACCGTTCTGTCCGGGTATCGCGAGCTCCGCTGGATTGAGCCTCCGGGCACACTGGATGGCGGGGACGTGCTGCGGGTGGGGCGGACCATCTGGGTAGGCCTGTCGGCGCGGACCAATCGCGCCGGGGCGGAGCAGCTCAGGCGCATGCTGAAGCCGTTCGACTACGTGGTGCGCGAGGTCGCTGTGAAGGGATGTCTGCACCTCAAAACGGCCGTGACCGCGATCGGCCCGGATCGGCTCATTGCGAACCTGGATTGGACCGTTCCGGACGCATTCAGCGGCTACGACATGGTGGCTGTCGACCCGACCGAGCCGTTCGCCGCCAACGTGTTGTTGGTGGGCGACGCGGTGGTGGTCGCCACGGCCCACGTGCTCACGGCGGAGCGGCTCACCGCCGTCGGGGTTCGGGTGATCGCTGTGGACGTCTCCGAGCTGGGCAAGGCGGAGGGCGGAGTCACGTGCTGCAGCATCCTGCTGGAGGAGGCGGAGCCCGGGGCGCGGACGGGCGTTCAGACAGACATGGAACCGGAGAGACGATGAGAGCAACGGCAGAAGTGCAGGTGATTCCCATTGGTGTGGGGGTGTCAGTTCGGAAGGAGGTGCAGCGGGCACACCGGATTCTGGAGGAATCGGGGCTGACGGTGGAGCTGCACGGGAACGGCACGAACATGGAGGGAGAGCTTTCCGATATCCTCGCGGCCGTACAGAAGGTTCATGAGACCCTGCACGCGGAAGGTGCGCCCCGGCTGTCGACGTTTCTGAAGCTGGGTACGCGGACGGACAAGGAGCCGTCGCTGTCGGGGAAGCTCTTCTGAGCGTGCGGACGCGTCACGGAGTGGGCTGCGGCGTGGAGCCGAGCGACGGCGCAGCGGCCCTGCCCACGCGGACAGGGCCGACTGCGATCAGGTTCGCCGCGCTGCCGATGGTGGCCGCGCTGATCGCGATGGTCACGTTGGGGACACTGGCTTGCCTCGCCCGCCCTGCCGCGGCCCAGGAGGGGGCCGGCCCGGGCGCGCACGTGGCCGCCCACGCCGGCATCAGCCTCCGTCAGGGATTCGAGGGTTTTCGGGTGGCGAGCGACCTCAGGACAGCGGGCGTACGGCTGACGTGGGCGCGGGACGGGGCGAGCCCCTGGCTGGACGGGACGCGGTTCGTCCGGCCCGACCTCGAGTGCCCGGCCAGCACGGTCTGCAACGCTGCGGGGTGGCTGGTCCGGGCGGGTGTGACGCTCCCGCTTACCATGCGGCCGGGTCACCCAGGTCCGCAGCCGCAGGTGTCGGCCGGGCTGGGAGCGACGCTATCCGAAGGGTTGTCCCTCTCGTACCTCCTGGCGTTCGGCGTCGTATGGCAGGCCCTGGTGCCCCGCCTGTCTCCGTTCATCGAGTTCCGGTGGGAGCACGTGACGGGCTTGAATCTCGGGGTCGCCGCGGTCGGGCTCCGGGTGGATCTCTAGCTCGCCTCCCGCTGCTCGTCGCTGCCTGTCGCGTTCTCTTCGGCGCGAGGCCGCCGCTGGCCCGGAGCGGCCGGCCACGTATCGAGGAGCGAAAGGTCCATCGGCTCGATGTCGGGGACTGGCGGCGCCGTTTCGGGGGCGTCGTCCGACCGGGGCTGGGCCCCGTCGCCGGGTGGCTCCTCGGGCCAGGGAGGGGTGGATGCCGCCGGCTCGTCGGGCCAGGGCTGGGCCCGGTCGCCGGGCGGCTCGTCCGGCCACGGAGGTGTTCCCTGGGTCGGGGTCGCGGCAGCGGAGTCGGAGGCGCGTCGGCCAGGTTCGGCTGACGCCGGGTGGCGCGGTCCCGAGTCCGGCCGGACCGGCGGCGTCTGCCCGGTCCGCGGGGTGGGTGTCTTGTCGTCTGGCGCGGCGGGAACTGGAGGTAGCCGGGTCGATGACGAAGCCGGGATGGCCGGTCGGGCCGCGGACCCGGGGCGCGGCTCGGGCTCGTGCCACTCACCGGGCTCGAGATGGAGCACGGTCCCGCGTCCGTCCGTTCCGAAGAGGTGGGGGCGGCCGGCCGCGTCGGTGAGCACGGCATGGGCGTCGGCCATCCGGTGACGGTCGGACACCCCGGGAAAGCAGCCGAGCGGGATCATGGACCAGTCCGCGTCGGCTTTCCAGTCGATCACGAACAGCTCGTCCGCGGCGCGGGCCCAGACGCGGATCTCGTCGTGGGTTCCCCAGGCGGAGAGGGTGCCCTCGAGCGGGAGCCGGGGCAACGCGGGGCGGGTGGCCGGGATGTCCTCCCACTCCCAGCCGCCGCCGGTCCACGCGTGCAGAAGCCCGCCCTCTTCGGTTCGTGCGAAGACGTGCAAACCCGCGGGCCCGGTGGTGGCGGTCGGGTCCCCGGCGATCGACGGGAGCGACCGGCGATTCCAGCGGCCGTCCGGCTCACGGGTGAGGATCGAGAGGGCGCCTTCGGGGGTGCGGCCTGCCAGATGGAGGACCCCTTCGGAGACGCGCAGGAGCAGGCCGCCTTTCAGCCGCGCGTCCGTCTCGGCGGCGGTCCACCGGTCGTGCTCGCGGGTCCAGTGGATGACGCGGCCTTCACGGGTAAGACCGGCGACATGGAGGGTCGAGCCGATCCAGGCGGCGGCGGGAGCTTCCGCGAGCGGCTCGCCGGGCACCTGTTCGGCGCGCCAGCCCCGGAGCGGGTGGCCCGCGTAGTGGACGAGCCCGCCCTCGCTGTCCAGGCCCAGTACGCTCAGCCGGCGTCGGGGGCCGGGAGCGACGACCGGCCCTGCCGAGAGCCGGAACCGGGCACCCGCCCGCTTGTGCTCCGTCCGGTTCGACATGCGCCAGCCGCGACGGAGGGTGAAGTGCAGGAGGTCGCCGACGTAATCGAGGGCGAACACGTGGAGGGTCGCGCCGATCCCCGCGGCGATCGGGTCGCTGTGCAGCTCGTGCCTGCGCAGCCGCTCGCGGTCGGTCACGTTCTCCCCCTCCCAGCTCTGCCCGGAGCGGCGGCAGTAGTGTAGCAGCGATCCGTCGGCGTCCCGGGCGACGAGATCGAGCCGCCGGCGCCTGGCCGCCGGCGACGGACGGCCGTGGATCTTCCGGTTGAGTCCGACGACGGAGCGGTCGGCGAACGTCTCCGCGTGGAGGGGATCGGGCGGGTCGCGATCGTACTCGACCGGGAAGAACCCGCGAACCGCGCGGTCGCCGGTGAGTCGCGCCTCGAGGGCTCCGGCGAGGCCGAACCCGAGGCGCACGTCGTCGTCGCCGGGGCGCGCCGGGTCGTAGATCTCGAGAATGGCGCGGGTCCCGTCCTGGGACCATGCGGTGGCCAGCACCTGCCAGGCGGCCCGCGAGCGCCGGTACGGGTCGGTCGAGTCCAGGAGCGTGAGGAGGACCGGCTCGCCCCGGTCCAGCCGCCTTCGAATCCACGGCCATTCGGCGCGGGTGAGCGCCGCGACGTCGCCCCCTCCGCCCACCCGCACGGGCAGCCTGTCGCGCCACGAGCCATCGGGTCGGGCCTGCCACCTCCTCACCCGCGCCCACGCATCGGTCTGCGCCGCCGCGGTTCGGCGGATCAGCTCTGCGTGCAGCGGCTCGCCGGGCCCCGGCGCCGCGACATCGCGCGGGATCGAAACACCCCGGAGGTAGCGATCGAGAGCGGCCCAGCAAAGGCCTCCGCCCAGCCCGGGCGACGATTCGGGTTCAGCCCCCAGCCCCAGGGCGGCAGCATCGGGACCGGACGGGGTAGCGAACGGCCAGCCGTGTACGGACGGTCGGAACGACATCGATGCACCTCCGGTCGCCAGGGAGGATGTGACAGCAACCGGGTGAGAAAACGGAAGGAACCGGAGGGAGAGACGCCACTCCAGGATGCATCGCTCTCTCCCTGCCGCGCAAGAGGCACGTGGCCGGGCCACGCTCGCAGCCGGGGGCTGGCGCAGCGCGGCCGGAGGCCGGTGTGGCAGGGTCTCGTCGGCGCCGGGGGCGACCGGATCATCGGAACCGCTCCTGCAGACAGGACGACTCGGCCGTTCTCCAGGTCACTGCCGGGGATTGGAGGGGCGTCCGGGTCGTCCTATCTTGGTTCGGGAGTCAGCCAATCGGGAGGCAAGCAATGGGGTTTTTCGGGTTCGTCCTCACCCTCGTCCTGGGAATTCTGGCACTGATGGCCGGGCTGCAGTGGATCAGGACGCATGCGGAGCCGCGGGAGACCCCGGTGGTGCCACCGGCGCGCCTGGAGCGGCTGGAGGCGGGGCTGGAGTCTCTGGAACGACGGCTGGACGCGCTTCAGGACCAGCAGCGGTTCCTGGAGCGGCTGCTGGAACCGCGTGTTGAGCGTCGCAGGCTCCCGGAAGGTGAGCGGGTCGCGACGGAGCCCGATCAGCGCGAGGTGCGCGAGGGGCGCCCGGTGCGCGAGGGGGGCGAGGGGGGCGAGGGGGGCGAGGGGCGCCCGGTGCGCGAGGAGGAGCGCTGAGTCCCCGTGTTCGGGTCGGAACCCAGGGGTGGAGCTACGACGACTGGTCCGGTCGGTTCTACCCGACGGGCATTCGTGCCGGCGACCGGCTGGGGCTATACGCGCGGGCCTTCGACATCGTGGAGGTGGACTCCACGTTCTACGCCCAGCCGCCGGTGGAGCGGTTCGAGTCGTGGGGCGAGCGTACGCCGGAGGGATTCCTCTTCACGCTGAAGATGCCGGGCGAGGTGACACACGAGCTGCGTCTGCGGGATCCTCGCCCGGCGCTCCGGTTCTGCGAGGCGGCCCGTGCGCTGGGTCCAAAGCTCGGTCCGATCCTGATCCAGCTCCCGCCGGACCACGGGATGTCCGCGTTCGAGACCACGGCGGCGTTCGTGGCCGCGCTCCCGTCCGACCTCCTGTTCGCCGTCGAGTTCCGGGACCGGGCGTGGCTCGTGGCTGAGACGCGGGCGATGCTCAGGGAAGCGGGCGTGTCGCTGGCGCTCAGCATCGGTCCGTGGCTGGAGGAGGCGGCGGCACGCTCGCTGGCGGCCGAGGCGACGGATCCGCTGCTCTACCTGCGGTGGCTCGGGTCGCCCCGCTCCGGGGTTCCGGCGGCGGTACGGGCGGAGCGAGATCGTGAGCTGGTCCTCTGGGCGCGGCTGATTCCGACGCTCCCCGTGCGGGACGTCTACGCGTTCTTCAACAACGACTACCAGGGTCACAGCCCCGCGACCGCCCGCACGCTCCAGTCGTTGTTGGGGCAGACGCCGGTGCCGCCGCGGGCGCTGTCGCCCCAGCGGGAGCTGTTCGAGTGAAAGCGGAGGCGCCGAACCCGGTCCGGGACGCGGCGCGAGCTGGACTCGTGCGGCGGCGAGCCGCGGACGTGGCGAGGGGCAGACCGGCCGAGGCGGTCGCCCGGTTCCGGATCAGCGGGCGGGCGTGGCGGCTCCGCTCCGCTGGCCCCGAGGTGCGCCCCCGCCGATCACCGGCAGGTACGCCTGCCAGCGGGCCTCCCCCGGGTTCAGCGCGAGCGGGTCCCGGGCCGGGTCCTCGACCCGGGTGAAGAGCCGGTCGTAGGGCGGGCGGTCCCAGGTAGGGGCGTAAACGGTGCGGCCGTCGGCGGAGCCCACGGTTCGGAGCTCCTCCTCCCGCAGCGCGCGTGGGCGATCGTCCGGCACCCACAGCTTCCCGTCCACGATGATGCGCGGCGACTCGGCCACGGGCTCCATCACGGCGGCGAGGAGCTCGGGGAGGGGCGCCTGCTTTGCGTCGGCGAGAGACACGTTCTCCTCGAGACCCAGGTCCTGACACGCCGCCAGGGCGAGCGCGCCCAGCAGTACGACCGTACGCTTCATCGTCCATCTCCAACCGTTCATGCGAGGCTTCGCCCGTGCTCCACCGTCCGGGGCGGGCTCGGGCCGCGGGTGCCGCAAGATGGGCGGGCCGTCCTGGCCCGCGCCACCTTGGCAA
>JBKGZE010000148.1:0-6206 GCA_046545735.1 Gemmatimonadota bacterium
AGGCGCCCGCGGCCTCGCTCCCCGCCGTCTCCATGGTGACGATGGCGTCGGTGCCATCGGTGGCTTGCGGCTGCCCGGGGTAGCGGGCCTCCGCCTGCGGCGTATCGGTCTTCTTGGTGAACGGCATCTTCATGAGACACTCCCTGCGACAACGGGTTCGCGGAACTGCGAGCCCTCGACCCACACGATCGCCCCGGTGGGACAGCGGGCGATGGCATCCTTGTTTTCCAGCTCGGACTTGGAGCGGTCGATGACCGCCAGTCCGTTCTTCATCTGTATCAGGTCATCCGGCGCGTCGACGGCGCAGCGGCCGCACGCGTTACAGGCGACGGCGCACACCTCGGTAGCCGCCTCGCCCTCCAGCAGGCTCTTGCACTGGACGATCAGGTGATTGTCCATGGGCAGGAGCTCGAACAGCCCGAGCGGGCACGCCTCGACACAGTCGCCGCATGCCGTGCACAGCTCCGGGTCGACGACCGGGAGCCCGAACTCGCTCATCGTGATGGCATCGAAGTCGCACGCGACGGCGCAATCGGCGAACCCGACGCAGCCCCACGTACACCCCTTGCCGCCGCCGCCCACGGCCACGGCCGCGCTGCAGCTCTCGATGCCGTAGTATTCGGCCCGCTGCACGGCCACGTCGCTGCCGCCGGCGCACATGAGGCGGGCCACGACCTTGCTCGCCTCGCCCGCCGAGACGCCGAGGTAGTCGGCGACGTCCTCCCGCTCCCCCTCGCTCATGACGGTGCAGGTGGCGGGCGGCTCCTTGCCCTGGATCACGGCCTCGGCGAATGCGCGGCAGCCGGCGTAGCCACAGGCGCCGCAGTTGGCGCCGGGGAGCAGGTCCTCGACCTCGTCGATGCGCGGGTCCTCCCACACCTTCATCTTCTTGTTCGCCAGGGCGATGAGGGCGCCGAAGGTGAGGCCCACGCCGCCCAGGATGGCGGCCGAGCCGAGGACGGGGGCGATGCCCAACATCCTACGCCTCCCCCGGCTCCGGTATGGTGGCCTGACGCAGGAGCCACGCGGCCAGCTTGTCCGTGGGATCCACCGCCTCGGACTCGCCCGCCGCGGCCACGACTTGGCCGGCCGCCGCCGTGTCGAGGAGCCGGAGCAGCTGCAGGTCCCCGCGCTGACGCGCGGCGCTGAGCGGACCCACCGGCTTGGTCACGTCTTCCGGCATCGACTCCACCGTCAGCTGACCGGCGCCCTCCTCGGCCGGTACATAGCTGAAGACCGCCGCGCCCTCGGGCACGACGGAGATCACCGCCGGGCCGTCCCAGCTCTTCAGCGCGTCGAACGCGTCGGCGGCCGTCCCCTGCACCACCAGGGTGCCGGGCGTCACCAGCCGGGCAACCGCGGCCGGCGGGGCCGGCTTCCGGACGAGCAGCACGAGGGCCTGTGCGCCCTCCAGGTAGTCGACCAGCCCGGCGGGGCGGAGGTCGGCGCCATCCAGTTCCACGATCAGCGGCGGCGCCACCGTCCGCTCCGCCCGGTTCCACCGCTCGGGCGCGAACCCGTCCCGGTAGTCCTCCGATGGCGTGCCGGCGCGGGCGTGCTCGACGGCGCGGCCGGCGCCGAAGGCGCGGCCGGCGTTCGCCAGCGCGTCGCGCACGGCGCCGCGCAGGTCCTCGCCCGGGCGCACCTTGATGGTGTGGAGCGCGTCGCCCGCGCGCGCGAGCTCGGTGAGGACGGCGAGCGCCGCCTCGATCCGCTCGACCGCATCGGCGTCCAGCACCTGCTGGTCCGAAAAGAGGGACTCGAACGCCCGGGAGTCGACCCGGCCGGCCGCGAACACGCCCAGCTCGGCCGCCGCCCGGCCTCCCTTCTCCCCGTTGCCTCCCGCCTTGCTCGCGGACAGAAGGCTCTGCACCTCGTCCACCGCGGTCGCCACGGCCGACTGGTACGACTCCCGGCGATCCTGGAGCGCCTCGAGGGCGCGCTGCCTCAGCTCGTCAAACGGCATAGTTCTCCAGCTCCTCGTTCAGGCGCTTCACCTTCTCCTCGGCCGAGTACTTCGGCAGTCGCCGGATCTCCTCGTACACCGGGCGCGACTCGTCCTGGAAGAACACGCCCAGCGGAATCTTCCCGCCACTCTCGTCGGCGATCACCCGGGCCATGTCGATGTCCTTCGGGTCGTGGTGCCGGTGGTTCTTGTAGATCTCGTGGATCTCCGGCACCGTCACACCGTCCTCGTGCACCAGCAGCTCGAGCTTGTTCGGGTCCCGCACCGCCTCCATGTAGATGGGCGCCGTGTACTGCGGGCACCGCTGGAGGATCCGCACGAACCCGAGCCCCTTGTGCCGGTACGCCGCCCGCAGCGTCGCGTACAGGTGCTGCGGGATCCACTCGACGGTCTGGGCCACGAAGCTGGCGTTGCTGAACCCGAGCATGTTCTGGATCGGGTTCAACGCCGGCAGGTAGCTCCCCCGCGGCTGCGTGTTGCTGCCGTACCCCTGCGGCGTGGTGGGCGACGTCTGGTTCTTCGTCAGCCCGTAGATGTTGTTGTCCAGGATCACCGCCGTCATGTCCATGTTGTAGCGCAGCGAGTGCAGCCAGTGCCCGGCACCGATGGAGGTGCAGTCGCCGTCGCCCATGACCACGAACACGTTCAGCTCGGGTCGATGCAGCTTGACTCCCTCCGCCACCGGCAGCGCACGCCCGTGCGCCCCGTGGAAGCCGTATGTCCGCATGTAGTGGGGGAACCGGCTCGAGCAGCCGATCCCCGACACGAACACCGTCTCCTCCGGCTTGAGCTGCTCTTCGGCCAGCAGCTTCTGGTACGCCGTGAGCACGGCCAGGTCGCCGCACCCCGGACACCACCGCGGCAGCGCACCCTCGTAGTCATGGACCCCGAACACCCGATCATCCGAGCCCGCATGCAGCAATGAGCACGTCGCGATCATGCCGCACCTCCCTTCGTCTGCTTCGTTCTGCGGCCGTTCGAACCGATCTTCCCATCCCGGATCAGCCGGTCCACGATCGCCTCGTGGATCATTCCCGGCCGCAGCGGCTCACCGAGCACCCGGGTCCAGCTGTCCACGTCCACCAGCGTGCGGGCCCGGAGCAGCCACGCCAGCTGACCATATCGCCGGTTCTCATTCGTGATGTACGGATCACCCGCGTTGTCGCTGTAGTTCATCTCCACGGTCATGACCCGGTCGAAACCGGCGAAGATCTCCTCCAGCCCCGGCTCCAGCGGCGACAGGAACCGCAGCTGGAGCGACGAGACCCTCAGCCCCTCGGCCCGGGCCCGGTCCACCGCTTCCTCGATGGCGCCCAGGGTGCTCCCCCAGCCGACCACCAGCAGGTCACCGGTCTCGTCGCCATGGACCGTCGGCTTCTGCAGCGCCTGCTGGAGCACCGCCATCTTCCGGCTCCGCATGGCGCAGCCGCGCTGGTTGATGTCCGCCGCGTACGCGACCTTGCTGTTCTCGTCGTGCGCCAGGCCCGTCAGCGTGTGCATCCCGTTCTCCTGCCCCGGGATGAACCGACGGCTGAGCCCCGTCTTCGGATCCCAGTCGTACGGCCGCAGCTCCTGCGGGAGCGGCGACTGGTCGATCGGTCCCGCCATCCAGCTCACCTGCGGATCCGGCTTCGGGAACGGCTGCACCCCGGTGGCCAGGTTCGCGTCCGTCAGCACGATCACCACCGTACGGAACGCCTCCGCGATCCGCCGCGCCGTCACCATTGCGTGGAAACACTCCTCGATCGTCGCCGCGGCCATGACCACGTGCGGCGCGTCCCCGGGCTGCCCGAAGATCGAGGCCAGCAGGTCGCCCTGCTCCACCTTCGTGGGTAGCCCCGTGCTCGGCCCCCCCCGCTGCACGTCCACCACCACCAGCGGGATCTCCGTCATGATCGCCAGCCCGAGAAGCTCGGTCTTCAGCGCCAGACCGGGACCCGACGTGATCGTCCACGCCACCTTCCCCGCGTACGATGCCCCGATGGCCACCCCCACCGCCGCAATCTCGTCCTCCGCCTGGTGCAGCGTCCCGCCGAGCCGCTCGTACATCTCGCCCAGCTCGTGCGACACCGACGTCGCCGGCGTGATCGGGTACATCGCCGCCAGCTCCATCCCCGCCGCCGCGCCACCCAGCGCCACCGCCTGGTTCCCGTTCATCACCACCATCGGCTTCGTCGGCGGCTCCGGCGTCACATCCACCCGGAAATCCAGGTGCTCCTCCGCCCACTCGTAGCCCAGGTTCAGCAGCTTGATGTTCTTCTCATATACCTCTTCCGACTTCTTCCGGAACGCGTACGCGATCTGGTCGTCCACCAGCTGCAGGTCACGGTCGTAGATCCACGTCAGCAGACCCAGCGCGAACATGTTCTTCCCCTTCCGGGGATCGTCCACCACCGTTCGGCAGATCTCGTCCATCGGGATCTCCACCACCCGATAGCTCTTCCCCGAGATCTCCTTCATCGCCGCCTGCCACTGCTTCCGGATCGTCTCGTCCGGATGCTCCTTCCACATGTTCTCCAGCAACACCACCGCATCATCCGCCAACGCTTCCGACCGATGCCGATGCAATAGCACCTGCTCGTTGAACGCGACCACCAGATCCGTCGCGTCACCCCAGTTGCTGATGTGGCCTCGCCCGATCCGGATCCGGTTCCCGCTCGCCCCCGCCGGAATCCGCGGCGGCGGCTGGATCTCGGCCGGAATCAGCTCCACGGTCCACGCCCCGTTGCCCATCTTCGCCGATACCGCCCCGAAGATCTGGCCACACTTCTGCGCACCCTCGCCAGGATCCGACACGATCTCGACCGTGTGCTCCTGTACTTCCAGGACACGGGCCTTCCGCGTCCGCTTCGCTTCTTTCGTAACGGTGGTCATCAGCGACCTCGGATGAGGGGTCCTCTCGATCGTCGGCTTCAATATGAGAGCCCCGCACCCGCGCCACTGTCGGGCGCACGTGGGAATGCTGGTGGGGATACAAACGGTTTTGGGTGTGGGAGTTATCCCGACAGCACGAGGGGCGAACTCCGACACGTCGCGCAGATTGACCGGTAAGCCCCTACGAGCGACCCACCGGAACGGGGACTCGCGGAGCGGGTTTGGCGCGGCAGGACGCGACGAAGGCGAGGGAGCGGGGGCGCATCACGAGCATGGCTAGACGGAGGCGTGCGGCGGAGGCGGTGATCGGAGGTTGGAACGGCGCCGAGGAGAGCTGGCGGAACTACGTGGCAGATGGGCGGGATGCCGTGGAGAGGGAGCGGAGCTGCCGTCGCAGATGGTTCCGGCGATGGCGATGGTCGAGCGCGGAGGCGCGCGCGGGCGGGAGAGTTCGCCCGGGGAAGGTCGCGGAACGGGAGAGCGCCCCCCCGCTCCTACTTGTGCCTGTAGACGATCCGGCCGCGAGTCAGGTCGTAGGGGGAGAGGACCAGGGTGACCCGGTCGCCGGTGAGGACCCGGATCTTGTACTTGGACATCTTCCCGGCCGCGTAGGCCAGCACTTCGTGCCCGTTCTCCAGCTCGACGCGGTACATCCGATCGGGGAGCACGTCGGTGACGACGCCCTCCTTTTCGATTCCTTCCTGTTTGGCCATCTGGTCTGCTCCTCGGATATGGTTGAAAGTAGAAGGGCCGCCCCTGCATACCCGGGGCGACCCTGTCCGTTTCGCTGGGCGCGCTCAGGCCATGCCCATGCGCACGACGTTCTCTGCCGCCGGACCCTTCTGTCCTTCCACCAGGTCGAACTCGACCCGCTCGCCTTCGTCCAGCGACTTGAACCCTTCGCCCTGAATGGACGAGTGATGCACGAAGCAGTCCCGGTCACCGCCTTCCGGCTGGATGAATCCGAAGCCCTTGGCGTCGTTGAACCACTTCACGGTGCCCTGCGTGCGCATTTCCTCTCGTACTCCAGATCTCGGTGGACATTCGTCGGGAGCGGCTCGATCCGTTCCCGCCGACCAACGAAAACGAGCGACCAGGGCAAACAGCCCCAGATCGCTCACTTGACGGGTATTGCCTGCCCAGAACCACGGACACTATTTCGTCGCCGATAGGTTAGACCGTCGGTCCCGGCGCGTCAAGGACATTCGGCCCCCGCGCCCGCGCCTCCGGCCCCGGACGCGGCCCCCGGAAGGCGGACCCGGACGAGGCCCCCGGAACGCGGACCCGGACGCGGCCCCGGACGCGACCCCCGGAACGCGGACCCGGACGCGGCCCCGGAACGCGGCCCCGGAACGCGGCCCCGGAA
>JBKGZE010000149.1:0-6198 GCA_046545735.1 Gemmatimonadota bacterium
CGCCATGGTACTCAGGATCGCGTTCTCCGCCTGCCGCGAATCCAGGCGCGTGTGCTGCACGACGAGCGAACCTATTCCACCGGCGGCTTGTGTCTGGCCTTCCGCTCCGCGAGCCAGAAGACGATCCCCAGGATCAGGAATACGCCGAAGATCGGGAGCAGGAACAGCCCGGCCACGCCGAGCATGAGCCCGACGATCACGACCAGTAGCCCGATCAACAGCGACCAGTACGCACGTCTCATCGTCCTCTCCGGGTGGTGGAACGGGCGTCGGCCGACGGCGCAAGAAGCGGTCCCGGCAGGCCTCGCTGGGGCGCCCCCGGAGCGGCCCCTGCGCTTCGGAGCGTTGCGGGGGAGCCCGCCCGGCGGCCATGGTCGCGATCTTGCGCGGCTCGGGGCCCGCCATGGGCCACGAGCGACTGGGGATCACCGGACGGAAGACCGCTACCCTCGACTTCCCGGGGCGCGAGCTGCGGCTGACCAACCTGGACAAGCCGTTCTGGCCGGAGCGCGGCCACACCAAGGGCGACCTCCTCCAGTACTACGCCGACGTGGCGCCCGTCCTCCTCCCCCACATCGAGGGTCGGGCGATGGTCATGAAGCGCTACCCCCACGGCTGGCGGGGTAAGCATTTCTTCATGAAGCGCACCCCCGAGCACGCCCCGGATTGGATCGAGACGTGCTCCATCGAGCACGCTTCCGGCAACGTCATCGACTTCCCCGTGGCCCGCTCGCTCCCGGGCCTGCTCTGGCTGATCAACCTGGGGTGCATCGACCTGAACCCATGGTACTCCCGGTGCGACGACGTCGATCGGCCCGACGTTCTCCACTTCGACCTCGATCCCGTGGCGCCCGCCACCTTCGACCGGGTGCGGGAGGTGGCCCTGCTCGTGCGCGAGGCCCTCGACGATCTCGGCATGCCCGCGTACGCCAAGACGACCGGATCGAAGGGGATCCACGTCTACGTCCCCATCGTGCGGGGCCCCCGCCAGAAGGCCGTGTGGCGCTTCGCAAAGGCGTTCGCCCGGCTCATGGCCCAGCGCCACCCCGACCAGGTCACCGCCGAATACCGGATCCGGAGCCGGCCGCCCGGCCGCGTGCTGGTCGACTACAACCAGAACGCCTGGGGCCGTACGCTGGCCAGCGTCTACTCGGTCCGACCGGTAGCCACCGCCGCCGTGTCTACCCCGGTAACCTGGGAGGAAGTCGAGGACGGGATCGAGATCGACGACTTCCGGCTCGACAACGTCCGCGATCGGATCGAGCGGCGAGGTGATCTCTGGCGGCCCATGGCTTGGCCGAAGCGGGGGCGGGTGGAGCTCGGGGAGTATCTGGAGGCGGGGACCTGAGGGGACGGTAGTCGGTGGACGGTAGTCGGTGGACGGTAGTCGGTGGACGGTAGTCGGTGGACGGTGGTCGGTTGACGGTGGTCGGTTGACGGTGGTCGGTGGACGGTAGTCGGTAGTCGGTCGGCACAGGGACAGTGGAGAGGGAGGGCGGGGGGCATGGGGCTGGAAGAGTACTGGAAGAAGCGGGACTTCGAGAAGACTCCGGAGCCTTCGGGCACGGGTGGGCGCACGGGCACGGGCGTGGGCACGCGTACGGGCACGGGCACCGGCACCCGCACGCGCACGGGCACGCGCACGGGCACGCGCACGCGGGTGAGGGAGGGGGAGGGAGGCGGGCGGAGGTTCGTGGTGCAGAAGCATGATGCGTCCCACCTGCACTATGATTTCAGGCTGGAGCTGGAGGGTACGCTGAAGAGCTGGGCGGTGCCGAAGGGACCGAGTTTGAAGACGGGGGTGAAGCGGCTGGCCATGCAGACGGAGGACCATCCTCTGAGCTACGGCGACTTCGAGGGGGTGATCCCGGAGGGGCAGTACGGGGGCGGGACGGTGATGGTGTGGGATCGGGGCGTCTGGGAGCCGGAGGGCGACCCGGTGGAGGATTACCGGCGGGGGCGGCTGCGGTTCCGACTGGAGGGGGAGAAGCTGTCGGGTAGCTGGGTTCTGACGCGTATGAAGCCGAAGCCGGGGGAGGAGAAGTCGAGCTGGCTGCTGATCAAGTCGGGGGATGAAGCGGCCCGGGAAGAAGACGAGACGGACATCACAGAGGAGAAGCCGCTCAGCGTGGTCACCGGGCGGGACCTCGACGCGATCGCGGCGGATGCGGACCGGGTCTGGGAGAGTGACCGCGACGGAGAGAGCTCGGGGGGTGGCGCGGGTCCGGAGAGCGCGGGCTCGACGCCGTCGGCCATACCCGGGGCGACGCGCGCGGTGATGCCGGACACGCCGGGGGCCCAGCTGGCGCGATTGGTCGGGGAGGCGCCGGACGGGGACGAGTGGGTCCACGAGCTGAAGTTCGACGGCTATCGGATCCTGGCTCGGATCGAGGACGGGGAGGTACGGCTGTTGTCGCGGAACGGAAAGGACTGGACGGACCGTTTCCCGGCGGTGGCGGGGTCGCTGCGGGAGCTGTCCTGTGATTCGGCCGTGGTCGATGGCGAGGTGGTGGTCCTGGATGCGCAGGGGCGGAGCCGCTTCCAGCTCCTCCAGAACTCGCTCTCGGGATCGCGCGCCGGTGAGCCGATCTTCTACGCGTTCGACCTGCTCCACCTGGACGGCTACGATCTCACGGGCGCTCCCCTGCTCGATCGGAAGGCGCAGCTGAGGCCCCTCGCCGCGACGGCGGCCCGGCAGATGGTGAGGTACAGCGACCACGTCCGGGGGAATGGACCCGCCTTCTTCGCGCAGGCGTGCATGATGGGCGTGGAAGGGATCATCTCCAAGCGCGCGGACGCCAGGTACCGACCGGGTCGCGGACGCGACTGGCTCAAGGTGAAGTGCACGGCCCGGCAGGAGCTCGTCATCGTGGGATACACCGAGCCCTCGGGGTCACGAGTCGGGATCGGCGCCCTCCTCCTCGGCGTCCACGACAACCAGGGGAGGCTCGTCTACGCCGGCAAGGTGGGCACCGGCTTCACCGACCGTACACTGAGGGATCTCGAGAAGCGCCTCGCCCCGATGGAGCGGAAGACGGCTCCGGTGGAAGACCCGCCAAGCGGCTACAAGGCCCGCGGCGTGCACTGGGTCACGCCGTCGCTCGTGGCCGAGGTGGAGTTCACGGAGTGGACCGGCGACGGGAAGGTGCGGCACCCGTCGTTCCAGGGACTGAGGGAGGACAAGGATCCGGAGGCGGTCGTGAGGGAAACGTCGGGAACGGGGACGGGTGCTCGCACGGGGACTCGCACGGGGACTCGCACGGGTGCTCGCACGGGCACGCGCACGGGCACGCGCACGGGCGCTCGCACGGGCACGCGCACGGGCACGAGGGTGGAGGAGAGGGAGGGGGAGCTGAGGGTGGCGGGGGTGCGGGTGACGAGTCCGGAGAAGGTGATGTGGGAAGGGCAGGGGGTGACCAAGCGGGAGCTGGTCGAGTACTACGTCGCGATGGAAGAGGCCGTTCTGCCGCGGCTCGTGGACAGGCCGCTCACGCTCGTACGTTGCCCGTCAGGGGCGGACGGGGACTGCTTCTACCAGAAGCACGCCAACGAGTCGGTGCCGGAGGTGATCCCGCGCGTGCCGGTGAAGGAGCGGAAGAAGTCGGAGCTGTACATGTACGTGGACGGGCTGCCGTCGCTGCTGGCGCTGGTGCAGCTCGGGGTGCTGGAGTTCCACATCTGGGGGTCGAGGCGCGACCGGCTGGACCGGCCGGACCGCCTGGTTTTCGACCTGGACCCGGACGAGTCGCTGCCGTTCGGCCGGGTGGCGGCGGCCGCGCTGCGGCTGCGCGAGATGCTGGCCGGGATGGGGCTGGAGAGCTGGCCCAAGAGCACCGGCGGGAAGGGGCTGCACGTGGTGGTCCCTATCACCCGTCGGAACAGCTGGGACGAGGCCAGGGAGTTCACACAGAAGGTCGCGCGCGCGCTGGTCCAGGAGGTCCCGGCCCGGTTCACGGCAAAGGTGTCGAAGAGCCGCCGAGAGGGACGCATCTTCGTCGATTACCTGCGGAACGCCCGCAACTCAACCGCGATCGCGGAGTACTCTCCCCGCGCTCGCCCCGGCGCGCCGGTGGCCGTGCCGCTCGCGTGGGACGAACTGAATACGCGGGCAAGGACGCCGGCCGTGTTCACGATCCGCGACGTGCCGGACCGGGTGGCAGGGGCGGGCGACCCCTGGGAGGGTTTCGACCAGGTGCGGCAGAGCATCACGAAGGCCATGCTCTAGGGGTACCGGCCAGGACGAGCCGGGCCGGCCGGCCGTGGCCGGCCGTGGCCGGCCGGCGAGCCAGGCGGCCGAGCCCGGCGGGCCACGCCTACTCGAAGTCGAGCATCTCCTCCAGGACCTCGGGCCGGACCACGCCCGTCTGGCGCTTCCACTCCCGACCCTCGCGGAATACAATGAGCGTCGGAATGCCGCGGATCCCGTAGTGCACGGCCATGGTGGGATTCGCGTCCGTATCCAGCTTCGCTACGAGGACTTCACCCTGCTTCTCACGCGCCAGCCTGTCCAGAACGGGCGCCATCATCTTGCACGGCTGACACCAGTCCGCGTAGAAGTCCACCACCACCGGGACATCGGTTCCCTTCACCGTCTTCTCGAGCGTCTGATCCGTCACTTTCATTGGACGGTCCAGAAGGATCGGCTTCCCGCAGCTGCCGCATTTCGGGCGGTCACCGGCCCGGGCCAGATCCACCCTGTTCATGGTGAGACAGAACTGGCACATCACCGTCGCACGCCGCCTGGCCGTCCCCGTATCGGACATCCCCTTTTCTCCGTCCTGTCTGGTTTATTCGCGAAGAGGAATATAGCGTCGGCGCCCGCGTCGACCCAGCCCCCGCGGACGCGGCTCCGATTCCGCACCAGCACACCGGACCCGCACGAGAAGCCCTCACGCTGGTACGAGCATTGAAGACGTGACGCATCGTCCAATTCACAAGGAGTTACGGTCATGAGTCCGGAGCGGCTGGGACGACACATCAGTGGCGGGGGGGAACCGGAGCGCGAGCGCGATGCACGACAGCGGAGCGCCGCTCTGCGCGAGGCTCTCTCGTTCTGGACCACGGGCGTGAGCATCTTGGCGGTGCGGGCGAGCGGCCGGGTCCACGCCCTCACCTTGGGCTCGTTCATCCCGGTCTCCATCGACCCGCCGCTCGTCCTGGCCAGCCTGGGCCCCAACGCGTCGGCGCTGCCGTACCTGGACGAGGGGACCCGGTTCGTCATCAGCATCCTGGGCGACGGGCAGAAAGGACTGGCGTCGCGGTTCGCGGACACCTTCCCGGTGGGACCCTCGCCGTTTCCCGACGAGGGAGATCCCCTGGTGGAAGGGAGCGTGGCCGCACTCGTCTGTGAGGTCACGGAGCTGCTCCCCCGGGGCGATCATACCCTCGTCCTGGGCCGGGTCCTCGACACCCGCTCCGGCGATGCCGACGCCGCCCTCGCCTATTTCCGACGCGGCTATCACGCCGTGGGCCCCCGGTCCCGACTCGGTTGACCGGAAAAGACCGGTCCGGTTCCTGCACCGCTCGAAGGCCCCCGGACACAGCGGAGGAGCCATGACCGATCAGCCGGACGAACGCACCAACATCGACCGTCGCGAGCGCGGCGACGAGGCCGCCGAGGACGCGCGCGAGGAATACACCGAATACCGAGAGACGCGCCCCGAAAAGGGGAAGCCGGATCCGGAGGCCGCCCGCGAGGCCGATCTCCAACCGGATGAGACCGCCCCCGAAAAGGCCGAGAAGAACCGGTCCTGATGACACGAGCCCACCGGGTCCGTACCCGGCGGGCTGATCAGTCCCCACTTGCGGCCCGGCGCGAACGCCGGTTGGAGTCAGGCGGCGTCCGCCGCCACCTTCGACGGCGTGCGACGCCGCGCCTCCTCCAGGATCCGCGCAAGCTCCCGCCGCGTGAGCGCCTCCAGCCGCTTCGGCGCGGTGGCCGCGATCTCGTAGCCCAGCTCGTGTCTGTAGCGCAGCACGGGCGTCCCATCAGGGAGGAGCGTCTGTTCCTCCACTGTCCACGCGTCCCGTGTCCGGTCGATGACAGTGCGAGTGCCGAGAGTCCTCATGATTCGTGCTCCTTTCATGCAATTCCCGTCACGCAAGGAGCCGGCCAGGCTGGCGCGGGGCGCTGGCGCGGGCCGGGCGGTCAGGCGCTGGGCGCGGCTTACGGGGGGTGCGCTGGGCGCGTCTGACGGC
>JBKGZE010000150.1:0-6184 GCA_046545735.1 Gemmatimonadota bacterium
CGCCACCCGCCACTCGCCACCCGCTACGCCCCCGGCGCCGCCTTCCCCTCCTCCTGCTCCAGGTACGGCACGCCGGTGGTCATCCACGCCGGGGCGGGCTCGCCCTTGAGGTAGTGATCGAACCACTCGTTTATGCGGCGGTGGTAGTCGATCTGGTTCTCCTTCTTCCGCAGCCCGTGGTTCTCGCCCTCGTAGACCAGCAGCACCATGTCCTTGCCGGCGCGGCGGGCGGCGTTGTAGAAGACGATCCCCTGGTCCCAGTCGACGGCGCCGTCCTCGTCGCCGAAGGCCACGAGCATGGGCGTGTTCAGGCGCTCGATGTTGTGGACGGGCGAGTTGGCGTGATAGCTCTCCAGGTCCTCCCACGGCGGGACCTCCATCCGGCCCTGGCTGATCTCGAAGATCCGGGCGTCGGTGCTGCCGCTGTTCCAGTAGATGGACAGGTACATGGAGGTCATCTCCGTGAGCGGCGCGCCGGCCACAGCGGCGGCGAAGAGGTCGGTCTGTGTGGGGACGAAGGCGGTCTGGTAGCCGCCCCAGGAGTGGCCCACGAGTCCGATCCGGTCGGGGTCGACCATGCCGGTCTCGACCACCGCCTCGACGGCCGGGACCAGCGCCTCCACGGCGGAGAGGCCGGGGTTGCGGTCGCGGTAGACGATGTCGGGCTGGAAGACGAAATAGCCGCGGCTGGTCCAGACGGCCGTGTTGTAGGCATTGCGCTCGCTCGGCACGGAGTAGGTGTGCACGGAGGGGGAGCGGATCTCGTAGATGTACGTGATCATGGGGTACCGCTTGCCGGGCTCGTAGTCGGCCGGGTAGAAGAGGGCGCCCTGGAGGCGCTTGCCCCACTGGTTGCGGTACTCGACGAGCTCGCTCCGGCCCCACGTGTAGTCGGCCTGGAACGGGTTGGTCGCGGTCAGCTGCGTGCCGGTCCCGAGGCGGCCGCGAGCGATGAAGTAGTCGGGCGAGTCGTCGAAGCGGGCGACCCGGTAGGCGAAGACATGGGCGTCGTCCGCCTTCGTCAGCCAGCCGATGTCGGCGTCCTCCCAGATCGCGCGCTCGGGCGCGCGGTCGAGCCGGGACGAGACGGCATAGCCGTTCCGCTTCGACCACTGCCCGGTCAGGTTCCAGTACGCCGGCGCGCGCCGGTCGATGGCCTCCTGGTCCTCGTCCCAGCCGACCCGGTAGTAGCGGTGGACCACGCTGTCAGCCCGGCCATCGGTCAGGCGGTCCCCGCCCGAGCCGTCGGGGCGGAGCTCCCAGGCGTCGTACTCGTCGTAGACGACGACGCTGCGATCGCCCTCCGTCCAGCCGGCATGCCGGAACGGCGGCTTCTGCTCCACCGTGTGGTCGTCGGCGGTGTCCACGAACACCGTCGGGACCGACTCCGTGAGATTGATCTCCCGGTCGCGGCGCAGGTCGTAGACGCGGTAGTGGTCGTCGTCGAGGTAGAGCAGGTAGCGGCCCTCGGGCGACGGGCCGAAGAAGTACTCCACGCGCTCGAGCACCCGGCGGCGCTCGCCCGTCCGGGCGTCGACCACGTGGATGTCGTTGTACTCGGGCCCGAACATGCGGTCCCGCTCGTACGGCCGCGGGTCGGTGACCACGGCGATCCGGTCGCCCTCGACGCGGCGCGCGCGCTCATCCAGGTGCGAGGTCAGCTGCACGAACGCGTCGTCCTCGATGTGCCAGACGGCCAGGTGGTTGGCCCGCCGGTCCTGCTGCGCCATCAGCTTCTGCCGGGGCATGATGTCCACATCGCGGGCGTGCCAGACCTCCACGCCGGCCTTCTCCTCCTCGTCCTCCTCGCCCGCCGACCCCTTCGACCCCGGCTCCGCACCGCCCGTGGTGTCGCGGCCGGCTCCCGGGCCGCGCCCCGACTCCGCGGCACCGGCCTCCTGCCGCGCGGCCGCCTCCTTCGCGGCCTCTTCCTCCAGGCGCTTCCTGGCTTCCTCGGTGAGCTCCCACTCCTTCACGCCGAAGAAGACGGACCGGCCGTCATCGGAGAACTCCGGGGTGCGGAAGTCCACGATGCGGGTGTCGGCGGGAAAGCCCTCGTGCACGCCGGGGTCGAAGGTGTGGGCCCGGGTCCGACCGGTCACGTCGTGCCAGACGAGCACGGCGTAGCTCTCATCCTCGCGGTCCTCGTCCTCGATGGCGCGGAGGACCAGGAGGTCGTCCTCGTCGTCGCGCCAGTGCAGCGAGCCGTACTCGGCCGCCTCGGAGTCCAGCATCCGGATCGCGCCGGATTCCGCGTCCCAGACCCGGACGCCGTTGCCCGCGTTGCCTGCGGCGTCGACGGTCATGGCCAGGATCGCGCGGTCATCGTGCCAGGCGTACTCGCCCACGTTGCCGAAATTGACGTCGGTCCCCGAGCGCAGGTCGCGCACGACGAGGTCGGCCCCGTGGGCGTCGTCGCCCGACGGCTCACCGGCCGCGTAGCGCCGCATGGCCAGGTAGCGGCTGTCGTCGCTGAACGAGAAGGACGAGACGCCGGGGACCAGGGTCGTGTCGCCGTCGGCGAGGTCGAGCAGCCCGAGCCGGCTCTCGACGCGCTTCTTCTGCTTGGCCAGCCGCTCCCGCTCCGCCTCCGAGTGGCCGATTGTGTAGGCGAGCCAGCGCCCGTCCTCGGAGAACGCGGGCTGCGAGCCGTAGCCGATCACCACGAGCGAGTCCGACCCTACGCGACGGACCCGGAGCTCGTTCTCGTCGTTCACCCGGCTGATGGAGTAGGCGAGCCAGTCGCCATCGGGCGAGAGGAGTGCCTGGCCCAGCGTCTCCCACTGACCGTAGTCCTCGGCGGTGAGCGGGCCGGGGAGCGTGTCGCCCGGAGCGGGGCTGTCCGCGGATGCGGCGGGCGCCGCGGGCACGCTGTCCACGGGGTCGCCGATCTGGGCCGCGGCGGCCGCGGGCGCCAGCGCCATCGCCGCCGCAAGCCAGGCGAACGGAATACGCGTCATGATGTCTCCTCGAATTCCACAGGGGTTTGTGGTCGCTCGTTGACGACCAGCCTGAATACGTCGGGACGGGCGTAGTGCCCGGTCACGTCCATGTCGAACTTGCCGCGGACGATCTCGCTCATGTCCAGATCGGCGACCAGCATCCCGGGCTCCTCCCACAGGGGCCCGGCCACGCAGTCGCCGAGGGGGCCGTAGATGGCGCTCCCGCCGCGGCAGAGGAGCTCCGGCCACTTCTCGAGCTCGCCGGCGAGCTCCAGGTCGTCGGGGTAGTGGTCGCGCCGGACGTACTGGTTGCAGCCCAGGACGAAGCAGCGGCCCTCGAGGGCGATGTGGCGGAGCGTGGCCTGCCAGCCGTCGCGGGCGTCCGCGGTGGGCGCCAGGTAGAGCTCGACGCCCTTGCCGTACAGGGCCGTCCGGGCCAGCGGCATGTAGTTCTCCCAGCAGATCAGCCCGCCCACGCGACCGATGTCGGTGTCCAGTACCGGGAGCGTGCTCCCATCACCCTCGCCCCAGATCAGCCGCTCCGCCGCCGTGGGCTTCAGCTTCCGGTGCTTGCCCAGCAGGCCGCCGTCGGGACCGAAATAGAGGAGGGTGCAGTACAGCGTCCCGCCGGAGTACCGGCTGTCGCGCTCGATCACACCCGCGGCCAGGTACACCCCGTGCTCGCGGGCGACCTCGGCGAGTCGCTCGGTGTGGGCGCCGGGGACGTCGATGGCGCCGCGCCAGTACCGCTCCCAGCCGCGCCGCCCCTCGGGCAGACGCCCGCCCACCGCCGTGCCGAAGGCGAGACCCCAGGGGTAGCCGCCCACGAAGGCCTCGGGGAAGACCACCAGTCGGGCCCCCTGCCCCGCCGCCTCCGCCGTCCGCGCCGCCACCGCCTCCACGGCCGCGTCCGGATCGAAGAACGCGGGCTCCGGCTGGACCACGGCCACCCGGACCGTCTCGGACTGCTTCATCCCATTGCTCACGTCGTTACAATGCCCTGTCTCGCCCCGGCTGAACGCGCGGGCGACGCGATACCGCGACGGCCCGGGTCCGAACACGTGTACACCGGGCGCGCCTCTCGGTGTCAGGCGCCGCCGACCCGGATCTCCCGCTCCGCGCGGCCGCCGCGGGTGGAGAGGACCTCCACGCTGGCATCGAACGGCTCCACGTCGCCACGGGTGCGGAGCCGGAACCGGACCGACGCCGTCTCGCCCGCGTCCAGCCAGCCCGCCTCGCGCGTCTTGTCCCGCCCCTCCGGATCGACGATCTCCACCGCGGGGGCATCGCCCTCCGTGAGCGCATCCGGCAACCGGAGGCGGACGCGATCCGGCCGGACGATCTTCACCAGCCGGGCCTGCCGCAGCGCTGTGGGCAGCCGTCCCGCGTTGCGGAACGTGACCTCCACCTCCCAGGTGGCGCTGTCGGCGGCGCTGTGGGCGGCGGCGCTCTCCTCCCGGACCGCCACGTCCACGATCTCGAGCCGCGGCAGGTGCTTCGCCATGGCGAGGTTGAAGAGCGCCTGCTTCGCGATCCACTCCTCGAGCCGGTCGGCCGGTCCGTTCTGGCTGAAGAACTTGGGGTGGAACCCGCCGATCTCCACACGCCCCAGCGTGGGGTGATCGAACGGCTCCCACTCGCGGAAGCCGCGGCCGGCGTTGTGCCGGTCGTCCCAGATCAGCGCGTCGTAGGAGTCGTAGATGCCGTCCTGGTTGTAGTCCTCCATGGCCCCGCCGTTCCACAGCTCGTCGCCGTACCAGATGGCGCCATAGTAGAAGTAGCCGAAATCCGGGCCGTGGCCGAAGAGCGGGCTCGGCTCCGTCGGCTCGCCGGACCACGGGCTCACGGGGTAGCGGGTCATGTAGGTCTCGTAGACGTCGCCCGCCCACGGGTAGCCCGTGATGGAGAGCCCGACGCTGTCGAAATACTCGTAGAGCGCCCGGTCCTCCGGGTACATCCGCTCGGCGCTCTTCGACGTCGAGGGCGGACGCAGGTGCATGGGCACGCGCGTGTCCATGGAGTTGGCCACCGACACGTGCGGGTTCTGCAGCAGCCAGATCACCGTGGCGCGGGTTTCCGGCTCGCTCAGCGGGAAGTCGCCCGCACCCGCCTGCGTGTAGCCCCGACCCGTGCGGTCGAGACCCCGGTCCGGACGCCAGTTCTCCGGGTAGTTCCGGTGCAGGTCGAGCCCGCCCACCCCGTCCTCGTTGAACTCGCCATCCCCGTCGCTGTCCACCCCCTCGCTGAGGACCACCCACTCGGCCTCCTCGCCCCGGCGCGCCCGGCGCATGAGGCGGCCCGAAGCGTCGCGCTCGTCCAGGACGTACCGGGGCTCCATGGCCGCGGCCGGGCTGCCGGCGGGCATATCCGCGGGACGGAACCGCAGGTCGTGGATCACGCCGTCGCCGTCCAGGTCCTCGGGCGGGTCCTCGTCCAGCAGCCCGTCCCGATCGTTGTCGTACGGCCGCACCGTGCTCCGGAGCGACTGCGCCGTGTGCAGGTACAGGTTGCTCCCGTCCGGGTTGTTCTGCGGCCGCAGGTAGATGGCGTTGTGGTCCAGGAGCTCGGTGATCTCCGGGTCGCTCCCGTACCCCTCCAGAAGGTGCCGCATCAGCCAGAGCACGCACTCGCTGCTCGTCACCTCCCCCGCGTGACGGCCGCCCTCGAAGTACGCCGCCGGCTTGTCCACCGCCGGGCCCGTCGCCTCGTTCGTCAACGTCGCCTGAAGGATCGGACGACCCTCGAAGCTGCGCCCGACCTCGTACACCTCCACCAGCCCGGGGTAGGCGTCGTCCCAGCGCCTCAACCACTCGTACATCACGTCGACCGTGTGGTAGCGGTCGAAGTCGAGCGTCTCCCCCGCCTCGTACTCCACCCCCTCGTGCCGGACCCGCGGGAAGAAGCTGATGCCGTGACGCACACCCTCGACCGTGTACCAGGCGCTGTCCCGGTCCGCTTCCGCGATGTACGCAGCCGCGACCCCCGGCGCCGGACGCACCTCCCCCGTGGCCGGGCCCGTCGCGCCCGACTGGGCGGCGCAGGCGGTGAGCGGGAGGCCGGCAAGGAGAATCGTGCCGGCCGCGGCCGGCAGTCGGTGCAACGCTGTCATCACGCTCTTCCGTTCGTTGGCGGGCTTCGGTACGGCAGCTTGGGGCATTGGGGACGCTGGTGAGGTCGTCCTGGAGGGGCGACCGGGACCAGGAGAGCGCCGAACGAGAGGACCAGGCCGGTCAGCGGAATGT
>JBKGZE010000151.1:0-6181 GCA_046545735.1 Gemmatimonadota bacterium
ACCCCGGCCTCGCCGGGTTCGCGAGGGAGCACAGCGACCAAGCGAATCGAACCCCGATGCCGTCAGCCCCCGAGCGCATTCGCCCGCAGCCGCTCCTGGTCCGCGCCCAGGCGCACCGCCCATTCCGGCAGCGGGGGCGACTCGGCGTGCCCCGTCAGCGCCCCTATCTCGGCCGTGGGAACGGAGCCCCCGCCGCGCCGGAGGAAGCGGCCGACCACCAGGGCGCTGGCGATGGTGTCGTCGCCGCGGATGAATCGCTGATGGATGTAGAACGAGCGGTGGTCCCACCCGAGGGCCCGGGTCTCCACCTCGAACCGCTGGAAGAGGGTGAGCGAGCGCCGGAACCCGATGCTCTCGGCGGTCACCACCGGGTACCACCCGCGACGCCGCAGCTCGCCCATCAGCCCCGCGCGCATGAGCAGATCCATCCGCGCCACGTCCAGCAGCGAGAGATAGATCCCATTGTTCACGTGCCGGAGCACGTCCAGGTCCGTGGGCAGGACCCGGAACGGCGTCCGGATCGGCTCCAGCAGGTCGCAGCGCGACCGGAACCGGCCGAACAGCCGCAGCCACAGCAGGCGGACGAGCAGGTTCACGGGGGTCGGTGGTCGGTGGTCGGTGGTCGGCGATCGGCGGTCGGCCGACAACCGTAAGCCGACAACCGTACGCCGACAACCGTAAGCCGTTTACCGCACCCCGACAACCGGCAGCTCTCGCACGCGCTGACCGATGGCGTCGAAGACCGCGTTCGCCACGGCCGCGGTCAGGGGCGGCACGGGCAACCCGGACGGGTCCTTGAGCGGCGGGTCGTCGGGGACCGGCAGCGTCGACGCCGCATCCAGCGCGCCGTACTCCAGCCGCCGGCCGAGCGGCGCGCGACTCGCCCCCTTGCCGCGCCCGCCCGGGCGGCGGACCTTCCGTGCAGTGCCCTCCCGCGGACCGAACGAACCACCCAGACCAGGGGATCGACATGCACGTTCCGACCAACGCCTTCCGCCGCCCGTGGGTGGCCGTGCTGATGCTTCTTGCCACCGCCGCGCCGGTCGTGTCGCAGCGGGCCATGACGCCCGAGGACCTGTGGTCGATGGGGCGGGTGGGGTCGCCGGCGTTGAGCCCCGACGGCCAGAGCGTCGTCTACCCCGTGACCCGCTACGACCTGGGCACCGACCGGGGCCACACCGACCTGTGGCTGGTGCCGGTGGCCGGGGGCGAGCCCCGGCAGCTGACGCACGCGGAGGCGTCGAGCAGCTCGCCGGCGTGGTCGCCGGACGGCCGCTGGATCGCGTTCGTCTCCGCCCGCAACGACGACGGCGCCCAGGTCTGGCTCATGCCGGCGGCCGGCGGGGAGGCCCGGCAGCTGACCCGCCTGGAGGGGGGCGCCCGCGGGCCGATCTGGTCGGCGGACGGGTCGCTCCTGGCCGTCACGAGCGACGTCTGGCCGGCCGACGACGAGCTCGGCGACCGGATGCGCGAGCTGTCGAACTCCAACAGCAGCGCCCGGATCTACGACGAGCTCATGTACCGGCACTGGGACACGTGGGAGGACGGGATGCGCAGCCACGTGTTCGCCGTGGACCCGGAGTCGGGCGAGGCCCGGGACCTGACGCCGGGCGCGTACGACACGCCGCCGCTCGGGCTCGGCGGGTTCCAGGACTACGACCTGAGCCCCGACGGCGCCGAGCTCGCGTTCGTCCGCAACACGGACGTGCCCACGGCCGTGGGCACCGGCAACGATATCTGGCTGGTCGCCACCGCCGGCGGCGAGCCGCGGCTCCTGACCGAGAGCGACGGCAACGACGTGGCGCCCCAGTACTCGCCCGACGGCCGCTGGATCGCGTACCTGGCGCAGGAGCGGCCCGGCTTCGAGGCGGACCGTAAGGTCCTCGTGCTCTACGACCGCCGGTCCGGCGAGCACCGCCCGCTGACGGCCGGCTTCGATCGCTCCGTGCAGTCGTTCGAGTGGGGACCGGACTCCCGCACCATCTGGTTCAACGCCCAGGACGAGCTGCACGTGCGCGTCTACCGGGTGGACGTGGCCGGGCGCGGCGCGGGCGAGCCCGTGGCGCTCACCGACGGCGCCTACGACGGCGCCTTCGCCCTGGCCGGCGACGGCCTGGTCGTGGCGCGGCAGGAGGCGCACATGCCCGCCGAGCTCTTCGCGCTGGACGGCCGCGGCCGGGTCGAGCGGCAGCTGACCCACACGAACCGTGCGCTCCTGGACGAGCTCGCGCTCCAGCCCGTGGAGCCGTTCTGGTTCACCGGCGCCGAGGGCGACCGCGTCCAGGGCTTCCTGGTCAGGCCGCCGGACTTCGACCCCACGAAGAAGTGGCCGGTGATCTTCCTCGTCCACGGCGGCCCGCAGGGCGCGTGGACCGACAACTTCCACTACCGGTGGAACTTCAACATGTTCGCCGCCCCCGGCTACGTGGTGGTGGCCATCAACCCCCGGGGAAGCACCGGCTACGGCCAGGAGTTCACCGACGAGATCACCCTGGACTGGGGCGGCCGCGTCTTCACCGACCTCATGAACGGGCTCGACCACGCCCTGGCCACGTACGACTACCTGGACGGCGAGAAGATGGCCGCCGCCGGCGCTTCGTACGGCGGCTACATGATGAACTGGTTCCAGGGGCACACCGACCGGTTCCGCACCATCATCAACCACGACGGCCTCTTCGACCTGCGGTCGATGTACTATGCGACCGAGGAGCTCTGGTTCCCGGAGTGGGAGTTCGGCGGCCCGCCGTGGGAGGGCTCCGAGGCGTACGACCGGTGGAACCCGGCGGCGTTCGTCGAGGAATGGGACACGCCCATGCTCATCATCCATGGCGAGCAGGATTTCCGCGTCCCGCTCGAGCAGGGGCTGGCCGCGTTCACCGCCCTCCGGCGACGCGACATCCCCGCCCGCCTGCTCGTCTTCCCCGACGAGGGCCACTTCGTGCTGCGCCCGTCGAACGCCCTGGTCTGGTGGAACACGATCTACGACTGGCTGGACCGCTGGCTCGACCGGGCCTCATGAGCGAGATCCTCGTGCTCGGCGCCGGCCAGAGCTCGCCCTACCTGATCCAATGGCTGCTGGAGCGGGCCGGTGAGCGGGGGTGGCACGTGACCGTGGCGGACACCGATCGGGCCGCCGCTGCCGCCCGCATTGGCGGCCACCCGCGGGGCAGCGCGCTGGAGCTGGACGTGGCCGACCCGCAGGAGCGCGGCCGGCGCTTCGACGCCGCCGACATCGTGGTCAACCTGCTCCCGCCCCGCTTCGAGCTCCCGGTCGCCTTCTCGTGCGTGGAGCACGACACGCCCATGGTGACGGCGTCGTACCTGGACCCCGCCGTGGCGGCGCTGGATGCCGATGCCCGCAAGCGCGGCGTGCTGCTCCTGACGGAGATGGGCCTGGACCCGGGCATCGACCTGATGTCCACCATGGAGCTGCTGGAGCAGATCCGGGAGCGGGACGGCCGCGTGATCTCGTACGAGTCGTACGGCTCGGGCGTGCCGGATCCGGCGGCGGTGGACAACCCGTTCACGTACGCCATCACCTGGAACCCGCGCAACGTGGTCATGGCGGGACAGGAGGGCGCGCTCTTCCGTCGGAACGGGCGACTCCGGGCGGCGCCGGCCCCGCGGCTCTTCCGCACCACCTGGCCCGTCCACGTGCCCGAGCTCGGCGCCATGGAGGCCTACCCGAACCGCGACTCCCTCCGCTACATCGAGCCGTTCGGCCTCGAGGACTGCCCCACCGTCATCCGCGGAACGCTCCGGTTCCCCGGCTGGTGCGAGACATGGCACCAGGTCGTCCAGCTCGGACTCCCCCTCGAGACGCTCCGGGTCCCGGGCCTCGAAGCCATGACCTGGCGCGAGCTGATCGCCACCTTCCTCCCCGACGGACGGCCCGGACCGAGCGACCCGTCCGACGGCGAGGCCGTGGCCCAGGCGACCGCGGAGTTCCTCGGTCTCGAGGTCCACGGCCCCGTGATGAACCGCCTCCGATGGCTCGGCTTCTTCAGCGACACGCCCATCGGCGAGGGCGCCACCACGCCCGCCCAGGCGCTGGTCCTGCTCCTCCGCTCCCGACTCCACCTGGCCGCCACCGGCCGCGACCTCGTGATCCTGCACCACCGCCTCGGCTACGAGCGCCCTGACGGTACCCGGGGCGTCGTGACCTCCTCCCTGAGGGAGTGGGGTCAGCCCGGGGGCGTGACCGCCATGGCCCGGACCGTGGGGCTCCCCATCGCCCTGGCCGTGGAACGGATCCTGTCGGGAGAGCTGAACCTCTCCGGCGCCCACATCCCCACCCACCCGGCGATCTACCGCCCGCTCCTCGCCGCCCTGGCCGCGCACGGCGTCCGCTTCGAGGATGCGTGGGAAGAACAGTCGGCCGCCTGAACCTGAGCACGGAGACACTATGCTGAAAACCGGGATCCCCGGTACTTCACGGAAGGAAAACGAGAAGCGCGTGCCGGTACATCCGGCGCACCTGGAGCGGATCCCGCCCGAGCTGCGCGGGCAGATCACCCTCCAGTGCGGCTACGGCGCGCCCTTCGGCGTCGAGGACCAACGGCTGACGGAGCTCGGGTTCCCGCTCGCCGATCGCGACACCGTCCTCGGCGCGAGCGAGCTCGTGATCCTGCCCAAGCCGATCCCCGACGACCTCGCCCGGATGGCCGAAGGCGCCGTCCTGTGGGGGTGGCCACACGCCGTGCAGCAACGCGGCATCGCCCAGGTCGCCATCGACCGACGCCTCACACTCCTCGCCTTCGAGGCCATGTTCCAGTGGGACCCGGAAGGCACCCGGGGCACCCACGTCTTCCACCGCAACAACGAGCTGGCCGGCTACTGCGGCATCCTCGACGCACTCCGGCTCACCGGGCTCGACGGCTCCTACGGTCGGCCGCGCCGCACCATCATTCTCAGCTTCGGATCGGTCAGCCGCGGCGCCGCCCACGCACTCAAGGCCCGCGGCTTCACCGACATCACCGCCCTCACCCTCCGACCGCCGCACCTGGTCCAGGACCAGCAGTTCGGCGTCGAGTACGGTCGGCTCTATCGCCCCGAGGACAGCGGACCCATGACCGCACAGCCCCCGGGCGGCGACCGCCGTCCACTCATCGAGCTGCTCGCGGACGCCGACGTCATCGTCAACGGCACCCTCCAGAATCCGGAGAACCCGCTGATGTTCGTGCGGGAGGGCGAGGAGGAGCAGCTGCGGCCCCGGTCTCTCATCGTCGACGTGAGCTGCGACGAAGGGATGGGCTTCCACTTCGCCCGACCCACCACCTTCGAGGACCCGATGTTCACCGTCGGCGACCACGTCCGCTACTACGCCGTCGACCACACCCCCAGCTACCTCTGGGACGCGGCATCCTGGGAAATCTCCAACGCCCTCCTCCCCTACCTCCCGCGCGTCGCCGCCGGCCCCGAGGCCTGGGACGCCAGCGAGACGCTCCGCCGCGCCATCGAGATCCGCAACGGCACCGTCCGCAACCCCGTCATCCTCAGCTTCCAGAACCGGGCCGCCGAATACCCTCACCCGCGCCAAGCATCCGAGGCAGGCGCCTGACACCCCCGAACCCCCGCGCCAGCGGGGTCGCCGGGAGCGAAGCGACCCCCGGCGATCGAACCCCCGCCCCAGCGGCGTCGCCGGGAGCGAAGCGACCCCCGGCGATCGAACCCCCGCCCCAGCGGGGTCGCCGGGAGCGAAGCGACCCCCGCGATCGAACCCCCGCGCCAGCGGGGTCGCCGGGAGCGAAGCGACCCGGCGATCGAACCCCGCCCCCCGCTACCTCCCGAAGGGCGCCGCCCGCGCCGCCACCTCGCGCAGCATGCGGCTCGGCTCCACCGGCTTCGGAAGGAACAGCTCGCACCCCGCCGCCCTGGCCGCCCGGCCCACCGCGCCGTAACTGTGCGCCGTCATCATCAGGATCGGGATCTCCGCCGTGGCAGGATCCCGCTTCAGCGCCCGCGCCACTTCCGTCCCGGTCAGCCCCGGCATCGACTGGTCCAGCACGATCACCGCCGGCCGATGCGACCGCGCGTATTCCAGCGCCGTCTCCCCGTCGCCCGCCGTCAGCACCGCGTAGCCGTGATCGTGCAGGTAGGAGCTGTGCAGCGCCAGGATCTCCAGTCGGTCGTCCGCCAGCAGCACCACCGGCCCCGCAGCCTCCAGCCCGGACCGCGCGCC
>JBKGZE010000152.1:0-6168 GCA_046545735.1 Gemmatimonadota bacterium
GCGCCGATCACGGAGCGCGGGTCCTGCGCCTCCTCCTCGACCCCCGGCGGCGAGACGTAGGCGGCGCCATCGGTGAGGCGGCTGACCGGGCCCACCCGGACGCTGGCCGACACGGCGCCGGTGCCCGGCGTGTCGCCGGTCCGGCCGGTCAGGACGCCGGAGAGGTCGCGCTTGGTCCAGCGGGAGCCGCTGATCCGGACCCGGGCCAGGGCCAGGGTGCCGCGCCCCTCGGTGGGCTTGAGCAGGGTGAGCCGGAGCTGCTTGACGAAGCGCCAGGTCGCCTC
This sequence comes from Gemmatimonadota bacterium, assembly GCA_046545735.1. Classification (GTDB taxonomy): domain Bacteria; phylum Gemmatimonadota; class Gemmatimonadetes; order Longimicrobiales; family RSA9; genus JAWVYT01. Next base: position 285 of record JBKGZE010000152.1, read on the forward strand.
GCTGGCGCCGCCCAGCGGCAGAGCGCCCGGGCCGCGCAGCGGGATCCGGTACAGGCGGAACCGGGTCCCCGTGGCCGGCTGGTCCCGGACCAGGTACGGCGACCCCGGGCCCAGCGGGATCACGTAGCGGAACGCCGGCCCGTCCAGGGCGTCGAGCACGCCGTTCGCGTTCAGGTCCTCGCTGTCCGGCCGGCCGTTGAGCACCGTGCAGTTGGCCCGCGGGTCGCCCAGCGGGAGCGGGTTGAGCCGCTCGGCCACGCACGTCTGGCCCCAGAGTCCGCGGCGGTCGTTGTCGGGGCCCCAGACCTCGCGCAGCGCGAGCCGGGCCTCGGCGTCCAGGACGCCCAGCCCCCACGGCCGGCCGTGGGCGGTGCCCTCGAGCGCGCCCGTGGAGTCCATGTAGAACGCGTCCTCGCTGACCGTCCCGATGTCCACCACCAGCGACGCGTTCCCCGTGGCGCCCTCGAGCGGCGCGGCGTAGAACTCGAGGTACTCGGAGCGGGACAGGTCGAGCCCCGTGGTCGAGAGGACGGTGGTCAGCGACCGCCACTGCGGCGCCTCCGCCCCGTTCCCGCCCATGGTCAGGTAGAGCACCTGCTCCGCCAGCTGGGCGCCGGCGAAGGCGATCTGCTGGTCGATCTCCTCCGGCCGCAGGAAGCCGACCTCCCGGTCGCCCACCCGGTAGCGGTCCTGCCAGACCAGCTCGGCCGCGTTCGCGGTGGTGAGCGGCCACGCGTTGGTCGGGAACGCCGACCCGTCCTGGGGCGCGCTCCCGAGCTGCCACTCGGCCGCGTCCAGGGACAGGGGCAGCTCGTCGGTGGCCTCGAAGTCGTCCAGGTACGTGGCGCCCCGGCGGTTCGGCTCCGGGACCGACACCGCCAGCTCGCCCGCCACGTCGAGCCGGGCCACGGAGTCCACGGTCAGCAACGGGATCGACCGCAGCGCCCGGCTGAGCCAGTCCGCCTGGAAGGCGAGCCGGCCGCTGGCGCCGCCCAGGAGCACGGCGCCGGGCGCCGTCCCCAGCTGCGGCCGCCGGACCATGGCCTGCTCCGACTGGTACAGCCCCATCAGGTTCAGCGTCCCGTACGCGCCCAGCGGGGCCTCGGCGTGGAGCCCGAACACGGTGGTGGGCGCGATGTCGAACAGCGCCTTCTGCTCCCAGCTCGCCCGGATCTCCGCGTCCGGGTTCCCGCCCAACGTGGCCGCCGGGTCCAGGAGCGTGACCAGCCCCACGTCGTAGTCGACGACGTAGTCCACGCCGCGCGCCAGCAGCCGATCGTCCACCGTGATCCGCTCGCTCCCCGGCCGGATCCCGAACGCGCCCAGGTTGAAGCTGCTGAGCAGCCCTTCCAGCCGGAGACGGTAGCGGAAGTTCAGCCGGAACCGGCTGCTGCTCGACCGCACCACGGGGTCCGGCTCCTCGTAGATGGCCGGGTTCGCGTCGCCGCCCACCACGCCCCCGGCCTCGGCGGCCGTGAGCCCCTCGCTGGGCACCGGCGGCGGCGTCCCGAACGGCTCCAGCGTGGGGAAGACCACGAAGGTGCCCCGCAGCCCGCCGGGGCCCAGCGCATCGAGCTCGGCGCCCGGGCGGAACAGGTGGGCCGGGTCCAGCCGGTCGGCGGGCGCGTCGTCGTCCAGGCCGAAGAGGCGGAGGAGCGAGATGGGGCGCCCCGCGTACTCCTTGAACGTGGCGCCGCCCGCGGCGTGACCGAGCGAGATCACCAGCTCCAGCGTGGAGACCTCCACCTGGGCCGAGCTGTCCAGACGGTAGACCTGGTGCATCTCCCACGGCCACGTGGGCTGCCCCGGCTGGTGGATGGTGACCGGGCCGCGGATCAACCGGAGCGCCGGCGTCTCGCTCGCCGGCGAGGCCTCGGCGCTCGGGTCGCCCACCTCCACCCCCGTCTCCGTCACATACGCCACCGCCAGCGCCTCGTCCTGACGCAGCGGCGCCCGCAGCGCGATCCACAGCCCGCTCGGGTGGACGTAGTAGTCCCGGCCCGGCTCCAGCAGGTCGAACAGCCCGCTGTGCCGCAGCTCCTCGCCCGCCGTCACCGCGTCGGCCAGGAACGTGCCCGCCTGCGCCTGGTCGGCGTACCGCTGCGCCGCCACTCCCTCGTCCCGGTACAGCGCGAGCCGGTCCGCCCGCGGCCGGACCGCCGCCGGCGCCGCATGCCGGTCCAGCGTCATGATGTCGATGTGCGGCCAGCCGTCGATGGACGTCGGGTCCACCAGGAAGAAGAACTGGCCCGAGACGTAGTCGGCATCGTCCAGGACCAGCTCCTGGTCCTGCACCAACCCCTCCGCCTCCCCCGCCCCGCCCAGCCGGAACTCCCGCGTCGCCACGTCCCCCTTCTGCTGCGCCCAGACCGCCTCCACGTCCAGCGCGCCCATCCGCGCGGCCGTCTTGAAACCGAAGTTGCCCGCGGGGATCCCCTGCGTCAGGTACCGCGACGCGGGCAGGTCGATGCTCACGTCCCCCATCTCCACCCGCTGCAACAGCTCCCCCGGCTGACCCTGGTAGTAGACGCTGATGCTGTTCGCCGCGTCGAACTCCCGCCGCTGGTCATAGTCCACGTCCACGTGGATCCGGTCCGTGATCGTCCCGCCCACCTGGATCCCGAACTGGATGTCCGGCTGCAGCCGCGGCATCAGCCCGGGGTCGCAGTTCTGGTCCAGCGACGGCTCGCACGGCCGGAACCGGTCCCACGAGCCGCCCAGCTCGCTCCGACCCTCCACACGCAGCCCCAGGTCGGCCACCTGCTCCACCACCTCCGGCAGCGCGATCTCATGGAACCCGCCCCGCCGCGGCAGCGTGTCCGGCGGGAGCGTGTCCGGCGGGAGCGTGTCCGGCGGGAGCGTGTCCGGCGGTGTGGCGGTCGGACCTTCGGGCGCGCGGGCGGGGTACCCGGCCAGGGAGGGAGGCGTGCGGCCGGTGCGGGACCAGGCCCGGGGCCGTGCGAGGGCGGACCAGGCGGGGATGGGGACGGAGAAGGAGGCCGGCAGCGGCGCCAGTCCCAGCCGGAGCGGCGGTCCGGGTACGCGGGGCTCCCCCGCGGCGATGGCCAGCCCCGGCGTCGGGCGCACCGGTTCCTGTGCGGGCGCGCGCGTGAAGCCCGCGAGGATCAGGATCAGGGGCAGGAATGTCCTGGGCCGCATGGGTGTGGACTGTGGTTCGACCCCTGCCGGGCCGTCGGGGCCTCCACGTCAGCGCGGACCGGACGGGTTGTAGGGCTGCGAATCACCAGATATTATAACGAGTTACGAGACAGGAGAACAACGAGCGGCGAATGGGGATTCTGACGCGCTACATCCTCCGGGCCCACGTCGCCCCGTTCTTCTTCGCGCTGGCCGTGCTGACCGGGATCCTCATGATCAACACGGTGGCGCGTCGTCTCGAGACCATGGCGGGCAAGGGGTTGCCGTGGTCGGTGATGGCGGAGGTCTTCGTCCTCTCCCTCCCCCACATCCTGGCGCTGACGCTCCCCATGAGCGTGCTGGTGGCCACCCTGTTCGCGTTCAGCCGGCTGGCGGCGGACAACGAGATAACGGCGCTGAAGGCGTCGGGCGTGAACCTGAACCGGCTCCTGCTGCCGCTCATGGTGATCGCCGCCATCTTCGCCGGCGGGATGGTCTGGTTCAACGACTACCTGCTGCCGGAGACGAACCACATCCTGAAGATCCGGCTGCTGGACATCCAGCGGAAGACGCCCACGCTCCAGCTCGAGGAGCAGACCATCAACCCGATCCGGACGGGGCGGAGCTCGCGCCCGCAGTACTACCTGCAGGCCGCGGAGGTGCGCGGCGCGACGAACGAGCTGCTGGACATCGTCATCTGGGACTTCAGCGAGCGGGGCCAGAACCGGACGATCTACGCCGACAGCGGGATGATGGCGTTCAACGAGACGCAGACCGACCTCTTCCTCACCCTGCACGACGGCTGGATCAACCAGATCGAGGCGGCCACGCCCGAGCGGTTCATCCGCAGCTTCTTCGACCAGTACCGGATCCAGATCCGGGGCGTCGGGAACGAGTTGAGCCGGACGGAGGAGACGGAGGGGCACCGGACGGACCGGGAGATGTCGCTGGCGATGCTGAAGGAGGCGGCCGAGGACGCGCGCGCCCGGAGCGACTCGCTGCGCCAGGAGGCGGTGGCGGTGGCCACCGGCACCCTGGACCTGATCCTGACGGGCCCCGCCGTGGCCGACGCGGACCGGCTCCCCGCGCCGGGCGACCGGCCGGGCCGGCCGATCGAGTTCGACGCGGGCTACCCGGCCGGGCAGGACTCGATCTACGACGACATGGTCCGGCAGACCAGCATCGAGCTCAACACCCTGGCCGGCCGGGTCCGCTCCCTCGATCGGCGCGCCAACGTGCACATGGTGGAGTACCACAAGAAGTACGCGATCTCCTGGGCCGTGATCGTGTTCGTCCTGCTGGGCGCGCCGCTGGCCGTCCGCTTCCCTCGGGGGGGCGTGGGGCTCGTGATCGCCGCGTCCATCGGGATCTTCGCCGTCTACTACGCGGGGCTGATCGGCGGCGAGAACGTGGCGGACGAGCGGAACGTGTCGCCGCTGCTGGCCATGTGGGCGCCGAACATCCTCTTCTTCTTCATCGCCCTGTGGGGGCTGTCGCGGATCGGGAAGGAGGCCGCCACCAATCGGGGCGGCGGCTGGGACGACATGTGGGAGTCGATCAAGGGGATGGCGCGGCGACCCATGGCCCTGGTGCGGAGCGGGGACCGATGAGGATCCTGGACCGGCTGGTTGTGGGCGAGTTCGTCCGGCTCTTCCTGGTCTTCATCCTGGCCTCCCCCGTCCTCTTCGTCCTGGGCGACCTGACGGACAACCTGGACACGTACCTGGACCGGGGCTACGCCACCGAGCAGGTCCTGATGGGCTACGTCTATCAGATGCCGCTGTTCATCTCGTGGGGGCTGCCGGTGGCGGCGCTGATCGCCACCATCTTCACGGTCAACAACATGACCCGGCACAGCGAGGTGGCGGCCGCCAAGGCCGGCGGCGTCAGCTTCTACCGGCTCTACGCCATGCTCCCGGTCCTGGGGATCGTCCTCACCGCCCTGGGGCTCGTGCTCACCGAGCTCGTGCCCGTGGGGAACCGGCTGCGGGCCGAGACCTTCGAGCAGGACGGCCGCCGCAGCCACCTCGCCCGCAGCGACTTCGTCTATCGCGACCTCGACGGCCGCATCTTCGGGATCCGCCGGCTCGACGTGAGCGATGGCGAGATCCGGGGGATCACCGTGGAGCGGGAGGGCAACGAGCCGGAGGTCCCCAGCGTCCACATCTTCGCCGAGAACGCCGCCTACGACTCCACGGGCTGGAACCTGCGCGACGGCTACCTCCGGCTCATGGCCGGGCCCGACGTGGAGCGGACGTTCCGTTTCGCCCGGCTCCGCACCACCGGCTTCGACGAGGAGCCGGAGACGCTGGTCGACACCCAGAAGGACCCGGACATGATGGGCTACGCGGAGCTGGGCCAGCTCATCCAGATCCTGCAGCGCTCCGGCGGCGAGCCCCTCGACCTCATGGTGGAACGATCCCAGAAGCTCGCCATCCCCGTGGCCGCCCTCGTCATCATCCTCTTCGCCGCGCCCCTGGCCAACTCCGGGCCCCGGGGCGGCGCCGCCTACGGCGTGGGCGTCTCCCTCGGCATCACCATCATCTACCTGATGCTCTTCAAGATCGCCGGCGCGGCCGGCTCGAGTGGAACGCTGGATCCGCGGCTCGCGGCCTGGCTGCCCAACGGCGTCTTCGCCGCCGCGGCGATGGTCCTCCTCCGACAGGTCCGGACCTAGCCGCCGGGCCGCCCGGCGCGCACGCCGGCGCGCCCGGCCACTGAGCGCGCCGGGCGCTCAGCCCAGCGC
>JBKGZE010000153.1:0-6108 GCA_046545735.1 Gemmatimonadota bacterium
CCTCTTCCTGGGACACGCCGAGTCGCTGACCCGGATGCCGACGCGGTTCGTCCCGGAGCGAAGGCCGGGAGCGGTGTTCTACCGACGACCGAAGGAGTGACGTGACGGGGCGGACCGAAGTGCTCCTGGTAGACGACTCGCCCTTCATCCGCCGGGCGGTCCAGCGGATGCTGGAGCCGCTGCCCGGCGTGGAGGTGGTCGGCACGGCCAGGAACGGCGCCGAGGCGATAGAGCTCGCCGAGCAGTTGCGGCCGGATGTGATCATCCTGGACATCGTCATGCCTGAGCTGGACGGGCTCGAGGCGATCCGTCGGATCATGGAGGTCGCCCCGACCCCCATCCTCGTCCTCAGCTCCCACACGCAGCCGGGCGCCGAGACGACGCTCCAGGCGCTGGAGCTCGGGGCCGTCGACTTCCTCAGCAAGACCGACGCGGACACGCGGATGGACATCTACGACCTCGCCCCCGCGCTCCGGGAAAAGGTCCTGGCCGCCGCCGAGTCCCGCGTGCCGCCGCGCGATAGAATTCCCGAGGTCGTGGCCCCGGAGAAGCCCGCGCGGCCAGTCGGCGTCTCCCGCTACAAGTTGCTGGCCCTGGGCGCGTCCACCGGCGGTCCCCGCGCCCTCGCGTCCATCCTCTACGGGCTCCCGGTCGACTTCCCGGCCGGCGTCGTCATCGCGCAGCACATGCCCCCGGGGTTCACCGGTACGCTGGCGGAGCGGCTGGACCGCCGGGCGGCCATCACCGTACGGGAGGCTGCGGACGGCGACACCGTCGAGCCTGGCGTCGCTCTGATCGGTGTCGGCGGTCGCCAGATCCGGGTGGAGGCGTCCGGGGACCGGCTCGTGGTCCGCATCCCACCGGATGGCGACGGGCTCCTCCACCGACCCTCGGTCGACGTCCTCTTCAGCTCGGTGGCGGACACCGTCGGTGACCGGGCCGTGGGAGCCGTCCTGACGGGGATGGGGGAGGACGGAGCCAAGGGGCTGACCGCCATGCGCGCGGCCGGAAGCCGCACCTTCGCCGAGTCCGCGGACACCGCCGTGATCTTCGGCATGCCCCGGGCCGCGGCGCCCGCGGCGGAGCAGATCCTCCCGCTGGATCGGCTGGCGCGTGCGCTCCGCGAGATCTTCATGGAACGGGAGGCCGGCTGATGGCGCGCGTCCTGGTGATCGACGACCAGAAGATCTCGCGCCTGACCCTGACCGGGATCCTGGGCGAGGCCGACCACGACGCCCGCGCGGAAGCGAGCGGTGCCGAGGGTCTGGAGGCGGCCCGGAGTTGGCTCCCCGATGTCATCATTCTGGACGTCCACATGCCCGGGATGGACGGCTTCGAAGTGGTCGAGCGGCTGAAGCGGGATCCGGTGACCGAAGCGATCCCGGTGATCTTCCTCACCGGCGAGCCGCCCACCGACGATCTCGTGGTCCGCGGCCTCGAGCTCGGCGCCTACGACTTCCTCAGCAAGGGGTGCAGCAAGGCCGAGCTGCTCGCGCGCGTGGGCGTCATGAACCGGATCAAGCGCAGCCACGACGAGATCGCCGCCATCGCGCGGATCTCGGACGCCCTCCTCCACTCCGTCGACCCGCAGGACGTGGGACGCGAGTTCACGGCCGAGGCCCGGACGATCTTTCGCGCCGATGCCGCCGCGCTGACGGTCGAGCGGAACGGGCGGGACCAGCTCCAGGTGGCCGACGGGCTCCAGGGCGGGGCCCACGACCTGGGGCGCATGGTCCGGGAACTGGCCGGCCTCTTCGAACCCCACGACACGGCCGCTGCCCGCGTCCTCGGCCCGGTCGAGCTGCGTGACCGGGTCCGACCCCACGCGGGCGAACACTACGCGTCGGCGGCCGCCGCATGCGTGCGCCGCGGCCCAGGTCGCGCCACCGTTCTCATCCTCGCCCGGGACCCCGACGCGTTCCGTCCCGATGTCGATGCGCCCCTCCTTCGCAGCCTGAGCAGTCAGGCCGCGATCGCCATCGAGCACGCACTCCTGAACGAGCGGGCCCGCGAGCAGGCCCGCGACCTCGAGCGGGCCATGTCCGAACGCTCACGGTTTTTCGCCTCGCTCAGCCACGAGCTCCGGACCCCGATCAACGCCGTGATCGGATACAACCACCTGCTGCAGGAGCAGATCTTCGGCGAGCTCTCCGAGAAGCAGAAGGACGCCCTCGAGAAGGCCAATCGGAGCGCCCAGCACCTCCTCGAGCTGGTGGACGACATCCTCGATATCTCCAAGATCGAGGCGGGGAAGGTCGAGGTCGTGACCGACGAGGTCGACCTCGCCGCCCTCGCCCGCGACACCGCCACCTCCGTCCAGATCCAGGCGCGGAAGAAGGGGATCGAGCTCCGGGTCCAGACGCCCGCAGAGCTCCTGGTCGAGACCGACTCCGCCCGCGTCCGCCAGATCCTGCTCAACCTCCTCTCCAACGCCGTGAAGTTCACCCAGGAAGGCTCGGTCACGCTCCGCCTCCTGGACAGCGATGGGGTGGTGGCACTCGAGGTCGAGGACACCGGGCCCGGCATAGCACCCGAAGACCAGGAGCGCGTCTTCGACGAGTTCGAGCAGGCCGGACCGGGGTCGGACAGCAGCGGGACCGGCCTCGGCCTGGCCATCTCCCGGCGTCTCGCCGAGCTCCTCGGCGGCGATCTCGAACTCGAGAGCGAGCCCGGCGCGGGCTCCACCTTCACCCTCACCCTCCCCCGCCGCTGGGCCTCCCCCGAGGTCGAGCACTGGGGCATCGGCGACTGAACGTCGCTGGGCGTCCCGAACCTCGAACCCCCGCCCCGCGGGGTGCCGCGCGAGCGAGAGCGAGCGCCGGCATCGAACCCGCGCCCCGCGCGGTCGGCGCGGCGCAGCCGTGTCGATCGAACCTCCTTTCACGTCCCTGCCGTCCCGTCGTACCCTAACGATGACCACGCAACCCTGTACGAGGACGTTGTGTCCCACGGGGTGAACGAGGAGAGAACCCGTTCAGGGTAATCGCCGTTGACCGAGACAGAACTGATCGAGCGAGCGCTGGCCGGCGATGAAGCGGCGGCGCGCGCGCTCTACGACGAGAACGTCGATCGGGTCTACCGGCTGTGCTACCGCATGGCGGGAGACGAGGACCTGGCACGGGAGTTCACCCAGGAATCGTTCATCCGGGCATTCGAGCGCCTGCACCAGTTCCGCGGCGACGCCGCCGTGTCGACCTGGCTGCACTCGATCACCGTGTCCGTGGTGCTGAACGGGCTGCGGAGGGTGAAACGGATCCGGAAACGGGAGGTCGAGATGGATGGAGCGGCACCCGAGCCACTGCCGCCGAGAGGGCGGCGGGCGGATCCGGATCTCCGGGACCGGCTGCACGCGGCCATTGACGGTCTGCCGGACATCTACCGGGCCGTGTTCGTGATGCACGACGTCGAGGGATACACGCACGAGGAGATCGGCGGCACGCTGGACGTCGCCACCGGCACGTCGAAGGCCCGGCTGTTCCGGGCCCGCCGGATGCTCCGCGCGGAGCTGGCCGATTTCGCCGAGGAGTACGCGGTATGACGCAGGACAGGAAGGAGCAGCGCATGCTGGAGCTCGCACGGACGTACAACGAGCCGCCGGAGCCGCCGCGGGAGGAGATGTGGGCGGCGATCCGGGAGGCGCTCCCCCGGACGGATCCTGGCGGCGAGTCGTCGCGGGGCCGCCTTGACCTGGACGCCCGCCGCGCGCGGCGGCGGCTGGACGGCGTCCGGCGCTGGGCCCCCTGGGCGCTGGGACTGGCGGCGGCCGCCAGCCTGGCGGTCGGCTTCGGCCTGGGTCGGATCACCCAGTCCCCCGACGCCGCGGCGCCCCCGGCGCTCGCGGCCGACGGCGAGACCTCGCTGCCGATGCGGTTGGCCGCGGCGGAGCACCTGGGCGAGGCGGAGGCCATGCTCACGCTCTTCCGCAGCGCGGATCGGTCGGAGGATCGGGCGGCCACGGCGGCGTGGGCGCGCGACCTCCTGGGCACCACGCGCATGCTCATCGATTCCCGGGCGAGCCAGGACCCGGAGATGGCCCGGCTGCTGGCCGATCTCGAGCTGGTCCTGGTCCAGATCGCCATGGCCGCGGAGAGCCCGACCGAGCACGAGCTGATCGAGGACGGGATCGAGGAGCGGCAGCTGCTGACCAAGCTCCGATCCACCGTGCCCCCTGTCGACGCTGCACTCTGATGACCGGAACGGAGACGAAGGAGCCCAAGATGCGCATGATCATTGTCGCAGCGCTCGCGCTGCTGATGCTGCCCGCCGGCGTGGTTGCGGACCAGCGGGTGGTGGCCCTGAGCGGCGAGCGCGGGTCCGCGTTCGAAGCGCCGGCCCCGTGGAGCCACCAGGACCCGGCCGATTCCCTCTACCGGGCGGCGCGGGAAGCCATGAACCGGGGTGAGTACGAGCGGGCGGCCAGCCTCTTCCACCAGGTCTGGGACCGCTACCCGCGTTCGACGTACGCGCCGGACGCGCCGTACTGGGAGGCGTTCAACCGGTACCGGGCCGGCGAGACCGGCGACCTGGAGCGCGCCCTCCAGCTGCTCGACCTGCAGGCGGAGCGCTACGGCAAGGCCAGGACGCGCGCGAACGGCGACGCGGAAGCGCTGCGGACCCGGATCCGCGGCATGCTCGCCCGGCGCGGCGACGCGGACGCCGCCGAGGCCATCGTGGCGTCCGCGAACGAAGTCGCGGGGATGGGCGCCAGGATCGGCGTGGAGGTCGGCGCCAGGATGGCGGCGGTGGCGGAGGAACTGGCCGTGCGCGGCGAGGTGCTCGGCGAGCGGCTGGCGCGGATCGCGGAGGAAGGAGCGGCCATCGGGATGGTGGCCGGGCCGTCGCGGCAGGAGATTCCGCCGCAGTGCCGTGACCAGGTCGAGAGCCAGCTCGCCGCGCTGAACGCCCTGATCACCATGAGCGCCGACCGCGCCATGCCCGTCCTGAAGCGGGTCATGGAGCGAAGAGACGAATGCGCCGCCCCGCTCCGCCGTCACGCGGTCTTCATGATCGCCGACAAGGGGTCGCCGGACGCGATCGACGTCCTCCTGGACGCGGCGCAGAACGACCCCGACCTCGAGGTCCGGCGGCAGGCGGTGTTCTGGCTCTCGGAGGTGGACGACCCGCGGGCGGTGTCGGCGCTGGAGTCCTTCCTGGCCACGTCCCAGGACGACCGGATCCGCGAGCGCGCCGTCTTCGCGCTCTCCCAGCACGACTCGCCCGAGGCACGCCGCATCCTGCGCCGGGTCGCCGAGGACGAGAGCATCTCCGTCCAGCTCAGGAGCAAGGCGATCTTCTGGCTGGGCAACGAGGGAACCGCCGAGGACATCGAGTACCTGAAGGGCAGGTTCGGGAAGCTCCCGGACCGGTCGCTCAACGAGCGTATCCTGTTCACCGTGGGGCAGGCCGAGCGGGAAGAGGACGCCCGCTGGCTCCTCTCCATCGCCGCCAGCGACGACGTGGACGCCGATCTCCGGCGTACCGCCATCTTCTGGGCCGCCGAGGCCGGCGCCCCGGCCAGCGCACTGGGCGACCTTTACAGGCGCGTCCAGGACCGGACCCTCAGGGAGCGGATCCTCTTCGGGCTCTCCGAGAGCGACGACCCGGCCGCCATAGACAAGCTCATCGAGATCGTCCGGACCGAGACGGACCCGGGGCTGCGGAAGAAAGCCATCTTCTGGGTCGGGAACAGCGACGATGAGCGCGCCGCCGACGTCCTCATGGAGATCCTCATGGGAGGCGACGAGGGCGGGCGGTAGCCGCAGGCCCGCGGACGGCCGGGACGCTCAGCCCGGAGCGCCCCAGCCGCCACCGCCGGGGCTCTCGATCCGGAGCCGGTCGCCCGCGCGGGCGGCGAGCGTGACCTTCGTCGGAAGCCCGCGCTCCTCGCCCGCCCGGATCAGGGTGTTCCGCCCTCGCGCGCCGTCCCCGCCGCCGTCGAAGCCGCGGGGAGCGACGCGGCGACGCTCGGTCAGCAGGCTGATGTCCCCGTCCGCGAGCAGCTCGAGCTCGCGCCTGAGCCCGTCGCCCCCGGCGTGGCGACCGGCGCCGCCCGTCCCCCGTCGGATCCCGTAGGCCCGGACCCGCAGCGGGTACGCGTGCTCCAGCGCC
>JBKGZE010000154.1:0-6119 GCA_046545735.1 Gemmatimonadota bacterium
CAGATGGGTATAAGTGACAGGGAGCGACCCGTTCGTCGTCATGCCGAGCGCCGACCTGGAGCGGGCGGTGGGAACGGCCGTGACGGCGCGCCACATCAACAACGGCCAGAGCTGCATCGCCGCGAAGCGGTTCATCGTGCACGCGGAGATCGCCCGGGAGTTCACCGCCCGGTTCGTCGAGCGGACGGAATCGCTGGTGCTGGGCGACCCGATGGACGAGGCCACCGACGTGGGCCCGCTGGCCACCCGGTCGATCCGCGACGACCTGGCCGACCAGGTCCGGCGGTCGAGGGAGGCCGGCGCCCGCGTCCTCACCGGCGGCCACGCCCCCGAGGGACCGGGCTTCTTCTACACCCCCACCGTGCTGGCCGACGTCCCGCCGGAGAGCGCCGTCTCCCGCGAGGAGACGTTCGGCCCGGCCGCGGCGATCTTCGTGGTCGACTCAATGGACGCGGCCATCGAACGGGCCAACGCCACGGAGTTCGGCCTCGGCGCCAGCGCGTGGACCACGGACCCGGCCGAGCAGGAGCGCTTCGCCACCGAGCTCGAGGCCGGGTGCGTGTTCATCAACCGCATGGTGGCCAGCGACCCCCGCCTCCCCTTCGGCGGCGTCAAGATGAGCGGCTACGGCCGGGAGCTGAGCCGGTTCGGGATGCACGAGTTCCTCAACATCAAGACGGTGGGGATGGATCCGCGCTAGCAGGCGGTCTCGCGCTCGGGAAGTGCCTTTCGGGGTCGGCGGGGATGGGGTGGGGCCGGCGCGGGTGGACGCGCCGGCCCCGGGTCGTGCTGAGCGGGGGCGATCTCAGTGCATATCGTGCTGGGGCCGATCGCGGCGGCCCTCCTGGGCCAGCAGGATGTCGGGGAACGTCAGCGTGCCGTCCTCGAGCTTCGCGCCGCGCAGCGCGTGCGACAGCGCCTGGCCGAGGTCGCTCACCAGGTGCACGGTGATCTCCTTGGCCGCCTCCTCCGGGAGGTCGTCCAGGTCCGCTTCGTTGTCCGCCGGCAGGATCACCTCGTGGATGCCCGCCCGGTAGGCGCCCAGCACCTTCTCCTTCACACCGCCGATCGGAAGGACCCGGCCGGTCAGCGTGATCTCGCCGGTCATGGCGATGTCGTTGCGGACCGGTCGATCGGACAGGACCGACACGACCGACGTGGCCATGGCCACGCCCGCGGACGGACCGTCCTTCGGTACCGCGCCGGCCGGCACGTGGAGGTGCAGCTCCAGATCGTCCAGCCGCTCCTGCGGGACCCCCAGCCGCTCCGCGTGGTTCTTGGTGTACGTCAGCGCCGCCCGGGCCGACTCCTTCATCACGTCCCCGAGCTGCCCCGTCAGGATCAGGCGGTCCTTCCCCTTCGACGCGCTGCTCTCGACGAACATGATGTCGCCGCCCATGGGGGTGTAGTACATCCCCGTGGCCACGCCCACCGTATCCTCGGCCGATTTCTGCTCCGGGTGGACGCGGGGCCGACCGAGGAGCGGCTGCACGTCGTCATCGTCGATGACCACCTCCCCATCCGCGCCAGCCGCGATCTTCCGCGCCGCCTTCCGGGCCAGCTTGCCGAGCTCCCGCTCCAGCTGCCGCACGCCCGCCTCGCGGGTGTACTCGCTGATCACGCGACGGATCGCCTCGTCCTTCACGTCGATCCGGTCCTCGTCGAGCCCGTTCTCCTCCCGCTGCCGCGGCATCAGGTACCGCTTCGCGATCTCCAGCTTCTCCTGCTCCGTGTAGCCGCTGAACTCCACGGTCTCCATCCGGTCCAGGAGCGGCGCCGGGATCCGGTCCCGGTAGTTCGCCGTCGCGATGAAGAGCACCTCGCTCAGGTCGAACGGCATCCCGAGGTAGTGGTCCGTGAACGAGTGGTTCTGCGCCGGGTCCAGGACCTCGAGCAGCGCCGCGGACGGGTCGCCCTGCAGCGAGGCGCCGAGCTTGTCCACCTCGTCCAGCAGGAACACCGGGTTCTTGGTCCCCGCCTGCTTCAGCCCCTGGATGATCCGGCCGGGCATGGCGCCCACGTAGGTGCGCCGGTGCCCCCGGATGTCAGCTTCGTCGCGGGCGCCGCCCAGCGCGATCCGGACGTACTTCCGACCCAGCGCGCGCGCGATCGATTTCGCGATCGACGTCTTCCCGACACCCGGCGGGCCGACGAACAGCAGGATGGGGCCCTTCCCGACGGCGCGGGCCCGGGCCTCGGAGCCGTCCGTTGCCTCGTCCTCCTCCTCCTCCTCCTCGGGCACGGCCTCACCATCGCCGATGTCCACGCCCTCCGGCTCCAGCTCCGTGCCCGACAGCACCCGGTCCACGCCCTCGATGTCGTGCTCCGCGGGCGTGGGCGCGGTCCGCGTGACCACGGCCGGGTCCTCGTCCGGGAGGGCCTCCACGCCCTCCCGCGCGGCCCGCTCCATCTGGAGCTTGCGCACGGCCAGGAACTCGAGCACCCGGTCCTTCACGTCCTCGAGGCCGTAATGGTCCTCGTCCAGGATCTCCTCCGACCGCTCCATGACGATCTCGTCCGGGGTCCGGTCGTTCCACGGCAGCTCGATCACCGTGTCCAGGAAGGTCCGGATGACCTGGTACTCCGCCGACTGCGGATGCGTCCGGCGCAGTCGGTTCAGCTCCCGCTCCGCCTCCTGACGCGCGCCGTCGGGGAGCTTGAGCGCGTCGATCTTCGTACGCAGCTCCTCGACCTCGTTCTCCGCGTCCTCCTCACCCAGCTCCTTCTGGATGGCCTTCATCTGCTCGCGCAGCACCATCTCGCGCTGCTTCTCGCCCAGCTCCTCCTGCACCTTCTGCTGGATCTCCTGCTGCGCTTCCAGTCGGACCAGGTCCCGCTCCACGTACAGCAGCACCTGCCGCATCCGACTCTCCACCGGAAGCATCTCCAGAAGCTCCTGCTTCTCGGTCGCGGGCTGGTCCAGGTAGAAGGCCACCATGTCTGCGAAGCGACCCGGCTCCTCGATCCCCGTCACCATCTGCTCCAACGCCTCGTCCGGGATCCCCCGCAGCCTGCCCAGCTCGATGGAACGGTCCCGGAGCTCCCGGTCCAGCGCCTTGTATGCCGGGTCGTCCTCGTTCCAGACCGGCTGCTCCTCGACCCGCCGGACCACCGCCTCCAGCGCCCGCTCGCCTGTCTCCGAGATCTCCAGCGCGCGCGCCCGCTCGTCGCCCTGGATCAGCAGCTGGAGACCACCACGGACCCGCTGCGCCTGCACCACCCGTACGATCACACCGAACTCGAACAGCATGTCCGGCGTCGCTTCGTCCATGTTCTCCCGCTGGCAGACCGCGAACATGCGACGGTCCCCATCCAGCGCCTGCTGGATCGCCTCGACCGTGCCCGGCCGGCCGGCGCTGATCGGCACCGCCACGCCCGGGAACACCACCGTCTCCCGGAGCGGGAGCACCGGCAGCCTGATTCGATCACCCATTATCGTTTCCTTTCGCTCAGCCTCCGCCCCCGACGATCGCCGTCCGGGGCCCCGCACCCCCCCTCCTGCCGTTCCGAGCGGGCACGCGAATCCGGCCCCTATCGAATGCAGTATGCTTGCCACCCGTTGCGTGATCCGCCGTCTTCCGTTGCCGCACAGCGGAATCGACCCGTCCCAGAGGGGCGCTCCGGGCCGTGGGCCGCGGATCGCGGCCGCGCCGGAATGGCGCCCGGGCGCGCCAGCCTGCCGCCGTGGCAGGTATCTTCCAGTGGACCCTACGGCGGATCCGCGCATATTTCTCCTGGAAGCCGAAAGAACGGAGGAAGCATGTCGAGAGCGTTCGTGAACGAGGATGCGCCGAGCGAGCCGCCCCGGCGCTTCGCGCTGCCGCCGGTGGACGATCCGGGCTACGCCGCCGCCGCGGCGTTCGCGCTGCTGGAAGCCGCGCGGGACGGCCACACGCGGAGCGCGGAGGAGGCGACGGGCTACCGGTGGGGCGCCGAGGCGCTGCGCCCGCACGTCCGGCGGCTGCTGGAGAAGGAGGAGGCTCGCCCGCTCATGGAGCAGGACCGCCGGCTGGTGACGGTGGCCAGGCGGTTCCTCCGCTCGTGATCCCGCGCCGTCGGGCCCTCGCGCTGGTGGCGGTCGTGCTGGCGCTGGCCGCCGGCCACACGGCCGCGGCTCCCGCCGGTGCGGCGGCCCGGCCGCCGGCGTCGCGAGTGCTCCCCGAATGGCGCACCGCCGTGCCGGACACCGCGCCCGGTACCGTGGTCCTCCTGCACGGCCTCGGGCGGACGCACCGCTCGATGGCGCCCATGGAGCGGGCGCTCCGCGAGGCCGGGTACCGGGTCGTGAACCTCGGCTACCCGTCCCGCGAGCACACGGTGCAGGCGCTGGCGGACACGGTGGCGGCGGAGCTCCGGCGCTGCTGTGGCGCGGGGAGCGAGCCCATCCATTTCGTCACCCACTCCATGGGCGGGCTCCTGGTGCGGGCGTACCAGGCGGCGTACGGCCCGGACCGGATCGGCCGGGTCGTCATGCTCAGTCCGCCGAACCGCGGGAGCGAGATCATCGACCGCCTGCCCGAGGGCCTGGTCCGCGTGCTGCTCGGCCCCGCCGCGATCCAGCTGGGCACCGACTCGACCAGCGTTCCCCGTCAGCTGCCGCGCCCGGAGTTCGAGCTCGGGATCATCACGGGCGACGCGTCGCTCAACCCCCTCTTCTCGTGGTGGCTCCCGGGCGAGGACGACGGTCGGGTGTCGGTCCGCTCGGCCCGGCTCGAGGCGGCGGACGATTTCCTGGTCGTCCCCCACACCCACACCTTCATCATGCGCCACGACCAGGTCATCCAGGAGACGCTGGCCTTCCTGGCCGCTGGGCGCTTCACCGACGAGTCGTGAGCCGATGCGAAACCGATACCTGCTGACCGCGACGACGGCGTTCGTCGTGGTCATCATCACCGGCGGCGTCTGGATCGGCGCCGCCTCCCGGATCGTTCCCGGACGCCCGGGGCACCTCATCACGGTCCTCGGCGCCGTGTTCAGCGCCGCGTTCGTCTGGCTCCTGATCGCCCGCCTCCGCAGCTTCCTCGCCCGACCCGAGCGACGGGCGATCGAGCTCGGGCTGCTCGCGCTCAATTTCGCGATCCTGGTCCTCAGCTTCGCCTGGGTCCACAGCGAGATCGGACTCATGGACCTGTCCGGCGGCGTGCCCCGGCCGACCCGCGACTTCGGCGACGCCCTCTACTTCTCCATCGTGACCAGCACCACCCTCGGGTACGGCGACTTCATCCCCCTCGGGTCGGGTCGCCCCGTCGCGGCGATCCAGGCGCTCGTGGGCTACTTCATCCTCGGGATTCTCGTCTCCGCCGGGTTCCAGATCATCGCGCCCGGCGTCGACCCCACCCCGGACGAGGAGCCGGAGTCGGAGCGGCGGCGCGGGTCGCCGACCGGGCGGTCCGGGGCCGACGGTCCGGGCGCGGAGGGGGGGGCTTGACCGCGGCGCGCCGCGAACGGCTGGCCCGGATTGGGTTCTGGGTGGGCCTGATCGCGGGCTGGGTGGTCTCCGTCTACTACATGTGGGACGCCATGACGACGGTCCCGTCCGCGGAGCGGCTGGAGGCGTCGAAGCTCGTGGCCATCCCGTCGCCACGGACGTTCTTCACGGCCGCGATCTTCAGCGCGCTCGAGCTGGGTCTGGTGCTGGTCGCGCTCTGGCCGTGGCGGCCCGGGTACTACGCGTCCCGCCTGGCCGTCGCCGCCCTCGCCCTCATCACGTGGTTCATCACGACCACGCCCATGGAGCTGAGCCGGATGGACTGGGTCCATCGCCGCTGGCTCGCGTTCACCACCGCGGCCGTGCTCGCCGCCCTGGCGGTCCTCCTGCTGTACCGCCTGGCCCGGCGGCTGACGGAGCGCGCCGGCACTCCCTCCTGACAGGCGGCGGCGGTCGACGGGTGCCGGTTGCGGTCGTAGACCATGAGCCCGGTGAGGTGGTCGATGTCGAACTCGTGCTCGATAACGTGCCCATCGACGTGATCGTGGGACGCAAGAAGGTGGTGGACGTGGACCGGCACTACAACGCCGAGCGGCTCCGGCCCATCTATCACTCGTTCAACCGCCAGCCGATCTTCATCATGACCAGCGACGTGTAGGCGTCCCACCTCCACGCCCCCGCCTCCCGGAAC
>JBKGZE010000155.1:0-6130 GCA_046545735.1 Gemmatimonadota bacterium
CTCCACCGCCAAGCGGTGCCGGAAGGTTTCGGGGAGAACGCCGCGACGGCCGCCGTACCGCGAACGCCCCCGCCCCCGCCCTCGCCCGCGCCACAAGCTAAGAGGGGTCTGTTTCACGTGAAACCCTCACCCCCGGGTTTTCATCGGGCACCCGCGCGCGTATATTCCGCTCCTCCGGGGAACCTTGTCCACCCATGAACCCCTGTCCGCATGTCACGGGTCATCGCCATCGCGAATCAGAAGGGCGGCGTCGGGAAGACCACCACGGCCATCAATCTCGGCGCCTGCCTGGCCGTGGCCGAGAAGAAGACGCTCATCATCGACATCGATCCCCAGGGCAACGCGACGAGCGGGGTGGGGATCGAGCGGGGAGAGGTGGAGCATTCGACGTACGACGTGCTGGTGGAAGGGACCGGGATCGCCGCGGCGTCGCAGCGCGAGGTCCACTTCCCGTACCTGGACGTGGTCCCCTCGACGCGGGACCTGGTGGGGGCCGAGGTGGAGCTGGTGAACCAGCCGGAGCGGGAGCTGGTGCTCCGCCGGGCGCTGGCCGCGCGGCGGGACGCGTACGACTACGTGCTGGTGGACTGCCCGCCGTCGCTGGGGCTCCTGACGCTGAACACGATGGCCGCGGCCGACTCCGTCCTGATCCCGATCCAGTGCGAGTTCTACGCGCTGGAGGGGCTGAGCCAGCTCCTGAACACGGTGCGGCTGGTCCAGCGGAACCTGAACCCCCGGCTGGAGATCGACGGGGTGCTGCTGACGATGTTCGACCAGCGCCTGAACCTGACGCGGCAGGTGGCGGACGAGGTGAAGGAGTACTTCGGCGATCGGGTGTACCAGACGGTGATCCCGCGCAACGTGCGGCTGGCGGAGGCGCCGAGCTTCGGGAAGCCGATCGTGCTGTACGACATCCTGTCAGCGGGGGCGCAGGCGTACCTGGCGCTGGCGCGGGAGATCATCAAGCGCGACGAGCGGCGCGGCGCGGGGTCGTCGAAGACGGCCGTGGCCGGGTCCTGAGGGAGGCGACCGGGCGAATGGCGAAGAAGGAGCGGCTCGGCAAGGGGTTGGGCGCCCTGCTCGGGGAGTACCTGGGCGACGAGGGCGTGGACATGGAGGCGCGCACGGTTCTGGTCAGTGCCGTGCACCCGAACCCGTTCCAGCCCCGGCGGACGTTCAGGGAGGAGGAGCTCGCGGACCTGGTGGGCTCGATCCGGGAGAACGGGCTGCTGCAGCCGATCGTGGTGCGGCCGGCGGGCAATCGCCGGGGCACGGACCGCTGGGAGCTGGTGGCGGGGGAGCGGCGCTGGCGGGCCGTGACCCGGCTGGGCTGGAAGGATGTCCCGGCCATCATCCGGGAGGTGGATGACCGCACGCTGCTGGTGCTGGCGCTGGTGGAGAACCTACAGCGGTCGGGGCTGAACGCGCTGGAGGAGGCGGAGGGGTATCATCAGCTGCAGGAGGAGTTCGGCCTCACTCAGCAGCAGGTGGCGGAGGCGGTGGGCAAGGACCGTTCGACCGTAGCTAACGCGTTGCGGCTCTTGCAGTTACCCGCCAGCGTGCGGCGCCTGCTGGAGGCGGGCGAGCTGACGGCGGGGCACGCCCGGGCGCTGCTCGGGCTGCCGGCGGGCCGGCGGCTGGGGGAGCTGGCGGAGCGGGCGGTGGAGGAAGGCTGGTCGGTGCGGGAGACGGAGGCGCGGGTGCGGGCGGGCCGTGCGTCGAAGCCGCGGAAGAAGCGGGCCCGACCCGAGGACCCGTCGCAGCGGGCACTGGAGACGGCGCTGGCGCGGTCGCTGGGTACGGAGGTTAGGATCCGGCAGGGACGGGGTGGCGGGAAGGGGCGGATCGAGGTGAGCTTCTACGACGGCGAGGATTTCGAGCGGCTGTTCGAACTGCTGGCGGGGACGCCGGCGGTGGAGGTAGTGTCGTAGCCATGGGCGAGAAGCGTCGGCTGTCGTTCATCATCGTCCCCCACGGGGAGCTGCGGACCCGGACGTTCGAGGTGTCGTACGGCGTCCTGATGACGCTGCTCGGGGTCGGTTTCGTTCTGCTGGCGGTGTTCGTCGTGATGATGGCGTCGTGGTGGTTCGTGGCGACGCAGGCGGCGCGGGTGCCGGGGCTGGAGGAGGAGCTGGCGCGGCTGGAGGGGGAGCGGGCGAAGGTGGCGGCGCTGGCGCGGGACCTGGCGGAGGCGGAGCGGCAGTACGAGCGGGTGCGGCAACTGCTCGGCGTCGAGGGCGGCAGCGAGGCGGAGGTCGCGCTCCCGCCGCTCAGAGAGGCGGCGCAGGGCGGCGCCGCGGGTCGCGATCCGGCCCGACCGTCGTCGTGGCCGCTGACGCAGCCGGGCGTGATCACGCAGCGTCAGGTCGGCGACGGCAGCGGCACCGGGCATCCCGGCCTGGATATCGCGGTGTCGACCGACAGCTACATCCGGGCGACGGCGCCTGGAACGGTGCTGGACGCGGGTAGCGACGACATCTACGGGCGCTACGTCCTGATCGACCATGGCAATGGCCTCGCCTCCATGTACGGCCACGCATCCCGGCTCTTCGTCGAGACCGGTGACCAGGTGGAGCGCGACCAGGTGATCGCCCTCAGCGGCTCCACGGGCCGCTCGACGGCCCCGCACCTGCACTTCGAGATTCGCAAGGACGGACAGGCGGTGGACCCGCTCGACTACGTGCGGCAGCCGGCCTGAGACCAACGACTTCGACGGCAAGGCGCATGGCAAAGAACAATACCGACACCAGCACCCAGCCCGGGCGAGAGGGCGTCATCTCCATCATCGGGCCGGGCATGAAGGTCGTGGGCGACTGCGACACCGAAGGCACCCTCCGCATCGAGGGGAGCGTCGAGGGCACCGTGCGCGCCGGCAAGGCCGTGGTCGTGGGCAAGGAAGGCGTCGTCGATGGCGACCTCGTCACTCAGGACGCCGTCGTGGGCGGCCGCGTCACCGGCTCCATCGTCGCCGAGAGCCGGCTCGAGCTCCAGGCCAGCTGCGTCGTGGAAGGCGAGATCCGGGCCCGGCGGATCAAGCTCGAAGAAGGCGGGAAGGTCGACGGCAACGTCAAGATCGGAGAGGTCAGCGGCGCCGCCGCCCGGCCCACCAGCCCGGTCGCCGCGGCGCAGCAGGTGACGCCCGGCGAGAGGCCACAGACGACGCCCGGCGAGAGCTGATCCGCCCGCCCCCGACGGTCCGCCGCGGCCCCGGCTCGATCGTTTGGGCCGGGGCCGCTCAGGTTTTCCACACGCCGGTGCCGAATCGTAAGCCGTTGTGCCCCAATTTGTTCCGGGCAGCCTGGTCCCGTTCCACATCAGGGTGTGGATAACCCGGAGCAGTTATCCACAGACCGAACACACGCCGAAGGAGGGCCGCCGTGCGCTCGCTGGACGAGATCGTGGAATACCTGGACGAGTATCTGAACGTCGCCGAGATCCCGGACTACCCGGACGCCCTGAACGGGTTGCAGGTGGCGTCGGAAGGTCCCATCGGGAAGGTGGTCGTGGCGGTGGACGCGACGGAGGCGTCGATCCTGGAGGCCGTGGCCCGGGGCGCGGACCTGCTCGTGGTGCACCACGGTCTGTTCTGGGACGGGAACCGGCCCGTGACGGGCCGACGGTACCGTCGGCTGCGGGCGCTGCTGGACGGCGGGTGTGCCCTGTACGGCGCGCACCTGCCCCTGGACGTGCACCCGGAGGTAGGCAACAACGCCGTCCTGGCCCGCGCGCTCGGGGTGGAGGTGGAGGGCACGTTCGGCGACCACCAGGGCACCCCGGTCGGTGTCCACGGCCGGCTCGACCTGAGCCGGGAAGGGCTGTGCGCGCGCCTGGACGAGCTGCTCGGCCGCCGGGTGAAGATGATCCCCGGCGGAGCGGAGCGGGTCCGGCGGGTGGGTGTGCTGACGGGTGGGGGCGGCGGCTTCACGGGCGCGGCGCTCGAGGCGGGGCTGGACGCGCTGGTGACGGGCGAGGGCTCGCACCACACGTACTTCGACGCGATGGAGGGCGGGCTGAACCTGTACTACGGCGGCCATTACGCCACGGAGACGTGGGGCGTCCGGGCGCTGGGGGCGCACCTGGGCGAGCGGTTCGGGCTGGAGTGGGAGTTCGTGGACCTGCCGACTGGGCTGTGAGCGGGAGACGGTTTACGGCTGACGGTTTACGGCTGACGGTTTACGGCTGACGGTTTACGGCTGACGGTTCACGGCTGACGGTTCACGGGTTACGGCTTACGGCTCTGGTTTCCGGTCGGGCTGCGGCGTTGGCGATGTCGAGGGTGAGGCGGAAGATCAGGCGGGCCTGCTGGACGGCGCCGGAGAGGTCGAGGTTGGCGGGGAGCTCGTCGGAGGGCTGGTGGTAGTGGTCGCGCATCCAGCGGGCGATCATCCGGTCGCCCCATCCGGCCGGGCGGCCGCGGTAACGGAGCCCGTGCTGGACCTGTAGCGCGGGGACACCCGCGCGGGCGAAGGGGAAATGGTCGGAGCGGCAGAACGCGCCCCGCTCCGGCGCCGGGTCCGTCCGGACGTCCATCCCCATCTCCTCCGCCCGCCAGCCGAGGAGCTCGCCCAGGGTGGAGCGGTCGGCGCCGGGAGCGATGACGTCGTCGGTCTCTCCCCAGAGGTTGGCGCCGTCGATGTTCACCACGGCGACGGTCCGCTCGAGGGGGATGAGGGGGTGTCGGACGTAATGGCGCGTTCCGAGCAGCCCGGCCTCCTCGCCGGTGGTCGCGAGGACCAGGATGCCGCGCTCGCCGGGACCGGCCCGGGCCAGGGCACCGGCGACCTCCAGCAGCAGCCCGACCCCGCTCGCGTTGTCGTACGCGCCGTTGTAGATCGAGTCGCCCCGGACCGGCGGGCCCACGCCCAGGTGGTCGTAGTGGGCGTTCAGGACGACGACCTCGTCGCTGCGACCCGGCAGGTACGCGACCACGTTCCGGGCGGAGACGGCTCGGCTCGCGCCGTCCAACCGGGCCCGGACCAGCAGGCCGGTGGGCACCGGCCGGAAGTCGCGCCGGGCGGCGCTGACGGCGAGCTCGTCGAGGTCGAGGCCGGCGCGGGCGAGGAGCCGATCGGCGAACCGGTGGCGGAGCCAGCCGCGGAGCGGGAGGGGCCGGCCGTCGTCCGGGGAGAGGGCGAGCCGCTCGCCCGTCCACGAGCTCTCGACCACGCTCCAGCCGTAGCCGGCGGGCCCGGCCCGGTGGATGATCAGCACGCCCGCGGCGCCGCGGCGTCGCGCCTCCTCGAGCTTGTACGACCAGCGGCCGTAATAGGTCGTGGCCGGGCCGTCGAACAGCCCTTCCTCCTCGGGCGGGGCGGGCGGGTCGCCGACCAGGAAGAGGAGCACCTTCCCGGTCAGGTCCTTACCCTTGAAGTCGTCCCAGCGCCACTCCGGCGCCCGGATCCCGTAGCCGACGAACACCAGCTCACCGGTCACCGCGAGCTCCTGGTCCGGAGCGCCGGCCCAGATCACGGCGTCCTCCGGGTAGCGGGCCGCGAGCCGGGTGTCGCCACCGTCGAAGGCCAGCGTCGCCGTGCCGGGATCGGTGGTCATCCCCGTGACCGGGACATCCTGGTAGTACGCGCCGCCGACGGGCTCCAGCCCGGCCTCCCCGAGTCGCGCGGCGATGTACTCGGCGGCCAGCACGGCGCCCGGGCTGCCGGGCGCGCGGCCCTGGAGTCTGTCGCTGGCCAGGAAGGACAGGTGCGCGCGGATCCCGTCGGCCGTGATCCCGTCCCCGGCCGCCTGGAGGCCCAGCAGGGCCGCCCCGGCCGCCAGGCCGAGGAGTGTGTCGCGCGCTGTCTGCCACATCGGTGACGTCCGGGGAGCGCCGGCCGTACGCGCACGTGGGCCGGTCGGGAGCCGTTCTGGGGTGAAAGGGATCAGCCTGTACGTAAAAGGCGGCGAGCGCGCCGCGCAAGGCTCACGACGCCAGCGCCGCACGAGCGCCGCCTGGCGGGCGCGGCGCGGGCCGGGCTATTCTTCGTGGCCGGTCCCCGGAGAGAACTCGCGCTGAATCCACCGATGATCCCGATCCGTCCCACCCGGCGACCCGCGCCGAACGCCCGGCGACGCGGTCCGAACGCCCGGCGACGCGGTCCGAACGCCCGGCGACGCGGTCCGAACGCCCGGC
>JBKGZE010000156.1:0-6108 GCA_046545735.1 Gemmatimonadota bacterium
GACGACGGCCGACCCCGCCAGGTTCACCAGCAGGACCACGTTCATCCCCAGCGCGGCGAACCGGTTGGGGGTCCAGCCCATCCCCGAGATCCGGGTTCCGATGGCCCAGAGCGCCAGGAAATCCACCAGCAGGGCGGTGCCCACCAGCGTCAGCTGGATCCAGTCGAACGGGCCCGGAGGCGCCAGCGGGTCCCGGGCGGAGATCGAGTACAGCAGCAGCCCGAAGACCACCACCAGCAGGAGGTCCACGGCGATCAGGATCTCCCGCTCGACGTCGATCCCGCGCCCCGTCGCCGCCATCGTCACGACGAAGGTCAGGAGCACGAGCGCGAAGAGCGGGATGAAGACCCGCGCCAGCACGGGCGCCATGTTCTCGATGACGCTCTGCTTGGCCTCCACCAGCCACGCGGCCACCACCGCGGCGCCGGCGATGCCGCACGGCACGATCCAGTGCTGCACCACCAGCTCCACGTCCACGCCGATGGCCTGGAACAGCGCGAAGGTCAACCCGATCAGCACCACCCCGCCCAGCGCCATCAACACGAAGTAGATGAACAGCTCGCCGGTGAAACGGAGGAAGTCCATCCGCCGCTCGCTACCCCGCCACCGACCGCCGACGTACGCCACCCCCACCGCCAGCCAGAGGGCGATGGGAAGGTGGAGTATCGTCAGCGCCAGGGTGTCCGGCTCGTCGCCCGGCACCCGCGAGAAGGGAATGACGTTCACCACCACCGCCGCCACGGCGAACGCGCCCACCACCCACGCCCCGCTCCGCGCCCGCAACGGACGCTCCCACGCGAAGTACGCCGCGATGAAGGGGAACGTGAAGAACGCCATGTTCAGAGGATAGAACAGGCTCCGGTCCGGATCGAACGGGACCCCGAACAGCGCCGGTACCTTGATCGCCACCGCCGCCGCCAGCGCCAGCCCGAGCGCCACCCACATCCTCCGCGACCCCGACCCCTCCCCCGCCAGGCCCACACCCCCGCCATCAGCCGACAGGACGAGCTGCTTCCACAACCGGCCCGAGTGCTCCCGCGCGAACTCCCGCGTCAACGCATCGATCGCACCCAGCCGCTTGACCGCCACCAGGAACGCCTCGTCCTCGGACAGCCCGGCCTCACCCAGGACCGCCACCCGCTCACGAAGGTGATCCTCCAGCTCCGCCGTGTCCGCCTCCGTGATCGCCGGGTTCCCGCGCAGGTGGGCCCGCCACGCTGCGATCTGCCCCTCGAGAGAAGCCGCCCCGGTGCCCTCCGCTCGCCTCGCGTCCATGGCCTCAGCCGTGCTCAGGGTCCAGGACCACGTGCCCACCGGCGCTCGCGCACTCCGCCAATGTCGACCAGACCCGCCGGAGCGTCTCGTCCACCGTCCGCCACTGGCGACGCTCCTCCGCCAGCTGCGCTCGCCCGACCCCCGTCACCCGGTAGTACTTCCGCTTCCGCCCGGTCTTCGCCTTCTCCCACCGCGATTCGACCAGACCAGCACGCTCCAATCGATGCAGCACCGGGTACAGCATCCCGTCCGTCCACTCCAGCTCCCCACCCGACAGCTCCCGCACCCGCTGCAGGATCGCGTACCCGTAGCTGTCCCCCTCCGCCAGGATCGCCAGAACCAGCGGCGTCGATGACGCGGCCACCAGGTCCTTGCCGATGCTCATCCGACTGCGGGTCGACGCGTCGTATTCATAGGGGCACTATGCATTGCGCCTCTATGTAACGCAAGAGATGCCGTCGACCGGGGGTGGCGACCGCCTCGCGGCGGGGGCAGGGGTGGCGGCAGTCCGCCCGGGGCTCATGCCGTACGCGCCGGCATGGAAGGGCCGGCGGCGGAGAACAGCGCCGGCGCCCCGAGGACCACCCACGCTACCGCCAGCCCGGCGGCCAGCTCCGTCCCCCACGGCAGCTGAGGCACCAGCAGCCGGATGAGGGCGAGCCCCGCAGCCCCGATCGCCGTCATTGCCGCGATTCGCCACGGGCGAAGCTCCGGGGGCGAGTACCGGAGCCAGCGGTCCTCCGCCGGCAGGACCACCGCCGCGGCGATCAGCAGCGCCACCACCTCCACCCTCCGCTCCGTGGCATCCGCGGGGAGCTGCGTCATCCAGGCGATCCCTGCCGCCAGCGCGAGCCCGGCCACCACCAGGTAGAACGAAACGCTCCGCGCCTCCAGCCACCCCCGGACCCGCCGCCACAGCTGGTAGAACACCGCCACCACCAGGGCGCCGTAGAGCATGCCCCCCAGGACGTCCCCGGGGAAGTGCGCGCCCAGGTAGATCCGACCCAGCGCCGTCAGCGCCACCGCCACGACCGGCACCACCAGCGGCACGAGCCCCAGCGCGTAGAGAAGACCCCACGTCGCCGCCGCCTGCGTCACGTGACCACTCGGAAACGCGCCGAACTCGAGGTGGTCGTACACCACGATCCCCGGCCCCTCGGGTCGGGAGACATCGAACGCGCCGCTGACCAGGAGCCAGGTCCCCGCCGCGAACACCGTGATCCCCACGAGCGCATACAGCGCCCGTCGCCCGAAGAGCCAGAAGCCGACCCCCACCGCCACCAGGATCCCCCACGTATCGCCCAGCATGGACATCAGGCGGAACGGCAGCGTGTGACCCAGACCGAAGAACTGCTGGACCGCCCGGATAAGCCCGGTCCCGAACAGCAGCTCCGCCAGAAGATCCATGTCGGCCACCCCCTTCCGGGTTCCGGGTCCAGCGACCGTCCAGCGGCTCGAACACCACCGCCAGCCCCTCCCACCCCCTTCCAGCCCCCCTCCCGCCCGACCGGGAGCCGGGCCGGCGCGAGGGACTGCAGCTTGCGTTCCCTCGCGCACCCCGCCGCCCGAGAGGACCCGACGGCGGCGTAGTCCTTGCCCCCGGACCGGCGAGCGATGCAAGAGCGGGGATCAAAACGGAAGAACGGCGGCCTCCGGCGGGAGGTCGGGCTCGCGGGAGCCGTGCTGCTCGGCCTCGGCTCCATGGTCGGGACCGGCGTATTCGTGAGCGTCGCCATCGCGGCCGGGGTGGCGGGTCCGTCCGTGGTCGCGGCCACGCTCATCGCGGCGCTGATCGCCACCGCCAACGGCCTGTCGAGTGCGCAGCTGGCGTCCGCCCACCCGGTGAGCGGCGGCACGTACGAGTACGGCTACATCTGGCTCTCGCCGGTCTTCGGCTTCTCCGCCGGCTGGATGTTCATGCTGGCCAAGAGCGCGTCCGCGGCCACGGCGGCGCTCGGGCTGGCCGGGTACCTCCTCGACCTCGTCGGCGCGGGCGAGGGCGCCTGGCACGTGGCGCTGGCGGTCACCGGGGCGATTGTCATCACCGCCTTCGTCGCCGGGGGGATCCGCCGATCGAACCGGGGCAACGCCCTGGTGGTGGGACTGGCGCTGCTGGGGCTGGGCCTGCTCATCGCCTTCGCCCTGCCCGTCGCCCTCTCCGAGGGGCTGCCCCGGTTCACGCCGCTCCTGCCTGGAGGAGACGACGCGGCGGGCGTGAGGTCGCTCCTCCACGGCAGCGCGCTGATGTTCGTGGCGTACACCGGCTACGGCCGGATCGCGACCCTGGGCGAAGAGGTGCGGGATCCGACGCGCGTCATTCCGCGGGCCATCATCCTGACCATGGCCGTGGTCACGCTGGTCTACGTGGGGGTGGCCATATCGGGCGTCGGCGTGCTGGGAGCGGAGCGGTTCGGCCAGGCGGCGGAGCGGACGGCGGCGCCGCTCGACGCGGTGGCGGCCGCGCTGGAGCTCCCGTGGCTCGTGTGGACGCTGGGCGTGGCAGCCGTGGCCGCCATGACCGGCGTCCTGCTGAACCTGGTCCTCGGCCTCTCCCGGGTGCTCCTGGCCATGGCTCGCCGCGGCGACGCGCCGGGCTTCCTGGCCCGCGTGCACGAGGAGCGGGCCAGCCCGGTGGCCGCCGTCTGGGCTTGCGGCCTCCTCATCGCCGCGCTCTCCCTCCTCGGTGACGTCCGCACCACGTGGTCGTTCAGCGCGTTCACCGTCCTGGTCTACTACGCCATCACCAATCTGGCCGCCCTGCGGCTGCCCGCCGACCAGCGACTGTTCCCGCGCTGGATCCCCGCCGCCGGCCTGGTCGGCTGCCTCGGCCTCGCCTTCTGGGTCGAGCGGGAGATCTGGCTGGTGGGCCTGGCCCTGCTCGCCGCGGGGGTCGCCGGACACCTGGCGCACCGACGGCTCGTCAACCGCGGTCGCTGAGGACGCCCGCCGCGCCACGTTCGGGGCGGGGAGCTGCGCGGGCAAGCGGGGGTGGAGCACGACCCTTGCGGGCCCGGGGGTCCGCACCGTTCCCCGATCGACGAGCTACGACAGATGATCTGCCTCCTCCATGGCTACGGCCTCACCGGCTCAGGCAGCAACCTGTGGACGCGGGCGGTGGTCCGGGAGCTGTGCCGGACCGGCCACACCATCCACGTCATGTGTCAGGAGACCGATCCGGAGGCGCTCGACTTCGTGGCCACTGCGTACGCGTACGACGCGGACGGTCGGCCCGAGCTTCTGTTCGACCGGGCCGTGGACTACCCGGGCGCCTGCACCATGCATCGACCGTCGCTCGACCTGCTCCCGGTCTACGTGCGTCCGCCGAGGGGCTCCACGCGCCTGCGCGCGATCCCGGACCTGGAGGACGGTGAGATCGAAGCCTACCTGGGTCGCAATGTCCGGGTGCTGAGCCACCTCGTGCGGAGCCACGGCGTGACCGCGCTGCATGCGAATCACGTGGTGCTGATGAGCGTGGTCGCGCAGCGGGTGAGCGCGGAGCACGGGATCCCGTACGCTGTCATGCCCCATGGCAGCGCCATCGAGTACGTGGTGCGCAGGGACCGGCGCATGCAGGAGCTGGCGGCTTCGGCGCTTTCCGAATGCCAGCGCATCTTCGTCCTGAGCGACGAGATCCGCGAGCGGATCCACGAGGTCTTCCCGGCACTGCCGAACGCCGCGGAGCGGATGCGCCCGATGCGCGTGGGGGTGGACACGGAGCAGTTCAGGCTGGTCGAGCGATCCGACAGGCCACGGTCCGTGGACCGGGTGAAGTCGGCGGTGGCCGGGGAGCGCCGTGGCAGGTCAGCCGCCCACACCCGTCGGCTCCACGACGGCCTCTCCGACGACATGTCTCAGGACGAGCTGCTGGCGCTCATCGCGGCCACGTCGGACTACACGGCCAAGGCCCCGGACGCCGACCTCGAGGAGAAGCTCGACGCCGTGGACTGGGTGAAGGAAGACATCCTGGGCTTCGTGGGGAAGCTCATCGGCTTCAAGGGCGTCCAGTCGGTGATCGCCGCGTTCCCGGCCGTCCTGGAAGCACGGCCCCGGGCACGGCTCGTGGTCACCGGCCGCGGCCCCCTGCGAGAAGCCATGGAGGCGCTGGTCTGGGCTCTTGCCAACGGACAGCGGTCGCTGGCCCGGAACCTGGCCCGCTGGGGTGGCGCGCTGGAAGGCGATCCGGGCGAGCCGTTCGTGGCCGTGGACCGGTTCTTCGAACGGCGGGCCGGCGAGGGCACCCTGGACGGGTATTTCCAGGTGGCCGAGCGGAACCTCACCACGGACCGCGTGATCTTCACCGGCTACCTGGACCACCAGGCGCTGCGCCACCTCTATCCCTGCTGGGACGTGGCCATCTTCCCGTCCATGGTGGCGGAAGCGGGGCCCATGGTGCTGGTCGAGGCCCTCGCCTCGGGGAGCTACCCCGTCGGCAGCGACCACTCGGGGATCCGGTACAACCTGGACATCGCGACCGAGAAGCTCCCCCCGGAGGATGCGGCCTGCATGAGGCTCGGTCCCGACCCCGGCGACATCGTCGACGACATCATCGCCCGGGCGCCCCGCGCCCTCGCGCTGAAGGGCAGGCACCGCGAGCAGCTGCGTCGAGCCGCCGTCGAGAATTACTCCTGGGCCCGCATCGCCGAGGATCTCGCCCGGGAGCTGGAGGGCATGGAGAGCCCGGGCGCCGGCTGAGCCTCCCCGCCGCCCGATCCGCGGTTCGGAACGGTTCGTGCACCTGGGGCGGCCGAACTAGAACCGAGGAGGCACATGAACTGGCTCATCACGCTCGCCATCATCCTGGTGGCGATCTGGATCCTGGCCGAGGTGCTCGGC
>JBKGZE010000157.1:0-6098 GCA_046545735.1 Gemmatimonadota bacterium
GAGCGGGCCCCGCCGCTCCCAGGCCCCACGGGTCAGCCGCTCCGCGCGAGCCAGGTACTCCGACTGCAGGTAGTACAGTTGCGATGCGAAGTCGGTGTCGTAGACCAGGAGCGCCAGTTCGAAGCTGAGGGAGAAGCTGCGTACGTCCAGGTTCGCGGAGCCGAGGATCGCCAGCTCCCGGTCCATGGTCAGCGTCTTGGCGTGCAGGAGCGCCCCGGGGTACTCCCGGATCTCGACGCCGGCGTCCAGCAGGAACCCGTAGTGCGACCGGCCGGCCGCCTGCGTCAGGGCGTGGTCCCCGCGCTTGGGCACCACGAGGATCACGTTCACCCCGCGCAGCGACGCGCTGCGGAGCGCCTGGAGCATGGAGTCGTCGGGCACGAAGTACGGCGTGGTCAGAACGACGCGCTCACGCGAGAGCTGGAGCGTCTGGAGGATCACGTCCAGGAGCGGGGACCGTCCCGTGGACGGGGCGGTGGGCAGGAGAGACGCCGCGATTCCCTCGTGGACCTGGGCGGAGGAGAGCGCCGGGAAGAAGGTCCCGTCGCCGGGGAGCGTCCCGACGCTGAAGGCCCAGTCGTGGAGGAAGACCTCCTGGAGGTCGTAGACCACCGGTCCCTCGATCCGGACCGAGGCGTCCATCCAGTCCCCGAACGCCTCCTTCCCCGGGTAGATCGGGTCCGTCAGGTTGTGGCTGCCCATGTACCCGTAGAGCCCGTCGACCACGCACAGCTTCCTGTGGTTCCGCAGGTCCAGGCGCGCCGCCATCGCGCGGACGGGATTCACCGGCAGGGCCGCCTCTACCTTCACCCCCTCCTCCCGCCACTGCCTGGCCGTGGACCCGCGCAGGAACCGGCGCGATCCGGCCGCGTCCAGGAGCACCCGGCAGGCCACGCCGCGATCGGCAGCCCGCATGAGTGCGTCCCCCACGGCGCGCGTGACAGGATCGTTCTCCGAGTCATCGGCGATGTAGAAGAGCAGGTGGCAGTGATGCTCGGCCCGGTCGATGTCCCGCACCAGCCGCTCGAACAGCAGGAGCGGCGCGTCGATCAGCTCGATCCGGTTCCCCGGCCGCGGCTCGCGCGCGCCCACCGCTCCCGCCATGTGCGCGACGGTCCGATACGAGCCGGTGAGGGTGACATGGCCGTGTCGCGCGAACTGCCGCCGCAACTCGGGCGAGCGGTCGACGGCGTCCTGCAGCTGCTGGTACTGGCGGGACCGGCGCTTGCCCAGACGGACCTCGCCCAGGAGGAAGTAGGCCAGCGCACCCACGAACGGAACGAAAGCCACGATGGCGAGCCAGGCCAGAGCCGTGCCCGCCGACCGCTTCCGCGTCACGATCACCACGAACATGGCGATCCTGACCAGCCACTCGGCAGCGAAGAGCCAGCGCATCGGCTCTTACAATACGGTCAGATCGCGAGTATGACCACGCTCCGGGCGGGCAGGATCACCTCTCCGCCCCGCACCTCGGTCCCTTCGCGGCTGGCCAGGAGGACCCTGGCCCCGGCACCCGCCGCGGTCTCTTCCGCCGCCCCGGGATCCCGCCCGGCGCCGCCCCCCGCCCCACCGCTCGGCGACGTCAGCGGCACGGTCGCGTCCTCCCCCGACAGGTTCGCCGCCACCACCAGCCCGGACCGCCGCATGAGCAGCGTCCCCGCGTCCTCGTCGACCTCGACTCCTACGGTCTCGCGACGGCCATCGAGCAGCGCGGGGTGCTCGCGGCGCAGCTTGATCAGCGCCCGGTACCACGCCGCCATGTCCCGGTGCTCGCCCTGCTCCAGCTCTCCCCACGGGAGACGGGAGCGGAGCCAGGTCGCCGGGTCCTGGGGGTCGGGAACCGTCTCGGGGTCCCAGCCGAAAGCGGCGAACTCGCCGCGTCGCCCCTCCCGCACCGCGGCCGCCAGCTCCGGCTCCGGATGATTCGTGAAGTACTGGAACGGCGAGGACGCCGCCCACTCCTCTCCCTGGAACAGCATCGGGATGAATGGCGCCGCGAGCACGAGCGCCGCGCCGACCTTCTGCAGCTCCGGCCCCGCGAGCTCGCCGATCCTCCGCCCCGCCGCCCGGTTCCCGACCTGGTCGTGGTTCTGCAGGTAGCCGAGGAACCGCCGGCCCGACAGCCCGGTGGCTGCCCGGCCGTGGCGCCGCCCCCGGTGCGGTGAATGGCGGCCGCCGTACACATAGGCGTCGGTGAGCGCCGCCGCGATGTGTCCGATCCGGCCGAAGTCCTCGTAGTACCCGGTCCGCTCGCCGGTGAGCGCGGCGTGCAGGGCGTGGTGGAAGTCGTCGCTCCACTGGGCGTGCAGGCCGTAGCCGCCCCGCTCGCGGCTCCAGAGCAGCCGCGGGTCGTTCAGATCGCTCTCGGCGATGAGCCAGAGCGGGCGGTCCAGCGCCGCCGAGAGCGCCTCCGTCTCTATGGCGAGCTCCTCGAGGATGTGGACCGCCGAGGTGTCCACGATGGCGTGGACGGCATCGATGCGCAGCCCGTCGACGTGGTAGTCCCGCAGCCACATGGCCGCGTTGTCCAGGAAGAAGCGGCGCACCTCCTCGCTCCCCGCGCCGTCCAGGTTCGGCGCCGCACCCCATGGCGTATGGTACCGGTCCGTGAAGTAGGGGCCGTACTCCGGCAGGTAGTTACCGCTGGGACCCAGGTGGTTGTAGACGACGTCGAGCACGACGCCCAGTCCCCGGGCATGGCACGCCTCCACGAACCGCTTCAGCGCCGCCGGGCCGCCGTACGGCTCGTGCACGGCGTAGAGCGCCACCCCGTCGTATCCCCAGCCCTGCCGGCCCGGGAACGCGTTGACCGGCATGAGCGAGACGGCCGTGACGCCCAGCTCCACCAGGTGCTCCAGCCGCTCGATCGCACCGTCCAGCGTCGCCGCGTCCGTGAACGTGCCGGGGTGCAGCTCGTACAGGACCGCCGACGGCAGGTGGAAGCCGCGCCACTCGCCGTCCGTCCAGCGCCACTCCCGGTGGTCCACCGTCCGGCTGGGGCCGTGCACGCCGTACGGCTGCCACGGCGACCGGGGATCCGGCATCGGACGCCCGCCATCCAGGGAGAAGGCGTAGTCCGTGCCCGCGGGGAGCGCCCGTCCCAGGCGCCACCAGCCCGTGCGATGCGCCGCCCCGGCCCACGCTTCCTCCCCCGCGACCGGCGGCGGTGCGGCGCCCGGCTCCATGCGCACGCGCTCTTCGCCCATCACCGCGTCCACCCGCTCCGCCTCAGGCGCCCAGACCCTCAGCTCCGTCATCCGTCCTCCCGCACCAGCAGCGCCACGGGGAACCGGCCAAGCAGCGACGCCGCCTCGGCGCGGGACCCCGCGGCGCCCGCGTTCACCCGTTCTCCCGTCAACACGTTCGACCACCGGCCCTCCGGCAGCGCCACGGTCGTGTCTCGCCAGCCGCCATCCCGCGCCAGCCGGATCGGCAGCCGCGGCACCACCACCGCCACGTCACCACCGCGGAGGAATCCCAGAACGTGGCTCGCCGCGTGCCCGGTCGTGTCCAGCGCGACGTAGTCGCCCCGCAGCGACTCCCGCCGGTCCCGGCGCACCCGCAGCGCCTGGCGAACGACCCAGAGCTTCGGCCAGCCCCGGTCCATCCCTTCCAGGATCCGCTCGGGCGACGGCCCGGCGTCGAGCTCGGTCAGGATCCCGCGCCTGACATCGAAGTCTACGGCGCGGCGGTTGTCCGGGTCCACCAGGCTCAGGTCCCACAGCTCGGTCCCCTGGTAGATGTCGGGCACGCCCGGCGCCATCAGCTGAACGAGCTTCTGCGCCAGGGCGATCACCCGGCCGGCGCCGACGAGCGGCTCGACGAACGCCGCCACCTCTTCGTCGAACCCGGATCCGTAGAGTTGGGCGACGAACGCCTCGAGCGCCGCATCGTACGCGGGGTCCGGGTCTGTCCAGGAGGTTCGCTGCTTCCCTTCCCGGGTCGCCTTCTCCAGGTACGCGGCGAGCCGCCCCTCGTCGATCGGCCACGCGCCCACCATCGTCTGGTACAGCAGGTACTCGGTGGCCGGGTCAGGAGTCACGTCGTCCGCCCAGTAGGGCGCGTTCCTCGTGCGCCAGCGCCGGACCGCGTCCGCCCACGCGCCGGGGATCTCGCTCAGCAGCACCAGCCGCGCGCGGACATCTTCCGAGCGCTTGGTGTCATGGGTGGAGAGCGCGTTCATGGTCGTCGGGTGCTCGGCCGCACGCTCCCGCATCCGCGCGTGGAAGCGCTCCGGCGAAACGCCCCAGCGGCCCGGATCCCCGCCGACCTCGTTCAACGCGACCAGCCGGTGATACCGGTAGAACGCCGTGTCCTCTTCCCCCTTCGCCGCCACGGGGCCGGTCAGCTGCTGAAACCGCATGCGAAGCTCCCGGGCCTCCGCGCTGTCGAGCTCCGCCACCAGGATGGCACGGAGGAAGTCGAGGAGATCGGGGTCCAGCCCGGGCGCCCGCTCCCGCGCCCGCTCCAGCGCCCGCGCGATCACGGCACGATCCCGCGCTCCCGCCTCCCCGGTCCCGCCGCCCGCGGCGCCCATCTCCCCCACGTACGTGCGGTACACGGGGAAACAGGCCGCCACCTCCACGAGCGCATCCCGCAGCTCCCGGCGGGTGAAGTCGCGATACCGGCGCCAGGTCTCGCAGACGTCCATGAACACGCCGGCCAGACGGTTCACGTCCGCGCCCAGCACCTCGCGCAGGACGTGCTGCCGGGCCTCGTAGACTACCTCCTCGAACGGCCGCCCGTCTCCGCTCACCTCCGTCCACAGCTCGGTCAGCGGCCCCTCCCCCATGGGGTCGACGCACACGCCGGTCAGCTCGTTCAGGAGGTCGTAGCCGGTCGTGCCGTCCACGGGCCATGGCGGGAGCGGCTCCTCCGGCATCAGGATCTTCTCCGCCACGATCCACGCCTCCGGCGCGGCGTCGCGCAGCCGACGAAAGTACTCGCCGGGCCGGCGCAGCCCGTCCGGATGGTCGACCCGGACCCCGTCGAGCACGCCCTTCTCGAGCCATTCGAGCACCCGGCGGTGGACGGCCTCGAACACCTCCGGGTCCCCGGTCCGGAGCGCGGCCAGGGTGTCGATGTCGAAGAAACGCCGATAGTCCAGCTCCTGCCCCGCCACGCGCCAGTACGCCAGTCGGTAGTTCTGAGCGCGGAGCAGCGCGTCGAGGCGGTCAGCATCCTCGTTGACGGCGGCCAGCGTGCCATCGATCGCGACCCGGATCGCCGACGACTGTTCGACCAGCCGCCGGATCCGGTGATCCACCGCCACCAGGTCGCGCTGGCGCCGCTGCCGCGCGGCGGCGTCGGGGATCCCGGGCTCCGGCAGCTCCTCCAGGACCCGCCCGAGCAGCTCCAGCTCCATGCGGTCCTCGGCGTCGACCACTGAGTGGCCCGCCGCCTGGAGCAGCGGACCCAGCGAACGGGGCGCCAGCGGGAGCACGTGGTCGTGGTAGCGGACCACGAAGCGGTCGTCGTACTCCACGCGGATAGCCCCGCTCTCGACCTCACGCCCGTAGTGGTCCCCCAGCACCGGTATGAGCACCTGGTTCCGCAGTCGGGGCTCGGGCGGATCCCAGTCCACGTCGAAGTAGGTGGCATAGCGACTGGCGGGGCCGTTCCGCAGCACGTCCCACCACCAGCGGTTCTCCGGACCGGTGATGGCCATGTGGTTCGGCACGATGTCAAGAACCTGGCCGAGCCCAGCACGGCCCAGCGCCGCCGCCAGCGCTCCATGCCCCTCCTCGCCACCCAGCTCCTCGTTCACACGCGTCGGGTCGACCACGTCGTACCCGTGCGCGCTGCCGGGCGCCGCCTGCAGATAGGGGGAGGCGTACAGGTGGGAGACCCCCAGGTGCGCCAGGTAATCGGTCAGCGCCGCGGCGGCGTGGAAATCGAACTCCGGCCGTAGCTGGAGCCGGTAGGTCGCGTCGGGTGTCGGCATCGTCCGCCGGTGCACGCACCACCCGTACCGCTGCCCGACCCGGCCGGGATCGGGGCTGCTTTCTCGCCCACGCCGCCGGGCCGAGTGTACTGATGCCGGGGTTCCGTATACATCGAGAACGTGGATGCGCCCGCCTCGGTAGGCGCGAGTGGTG
>JBKGZE010000158.1:0-6098 GCA_046545735.1 Gemmatimonadota bacterium
GTGCTCAGCCGGATCTCTAATCTGGTCCGGCAGCCAGCGCTGCGACAGCGACTGATAGAGGCCGCGGACGCCACCGAATTCATGGAGGCGCTACGCCAGGCAGAGGCGGCGTGAGACGCGTCGTTCTCGCCTATCTACCGCTGGCGCTCTGGGCCGCGGCGGTGCTTCTCCTTGGTACGTTGCGGCTGGACACCCCCGATCTGCCGTCCGGGTCGGACAAGGTGGCGCATTTCATCCTGTACGCGGTGGGCGGGGCGCTGGCGGCGTGGGCGGGTCGCAAGCGGAGGCGGGCGAGCGCAGCCTGGATCGCCCTGGGCCTGGTCCTCCTGACCGGTGCCGCCGATGAGCTCCACCAGGCGACCGTCCCCTATCGAAACGCCGACATCATGGACTGGGTGGCCGACGCGGCGGGCGCGCTTCTCGCATTCCTGGTCACCGATCGCCTCCTGAAGAAGGAATAGACGACGCATGAGCCAGAAGCTCCCCACCAGATTCCGAACCAGCGTCGCCGGTGAGCTGCGGGCCAGCGACGAGGGTGAGACCGTGCGCCTGGCCGGCTGGATCCATCGTCGCCGCGATCTGGGTGGTCTGCTGTTCATCGACCTCCGCGACCGGTCGGGTCTGGTCCAGCTCTCGCTGGGGCCCGATTCGACCGATGCGGAGAGCCTGGCCCGTGCCCACCGGCTCGGGGCAGAGTCGGTGATCGCGGTGGAGGGCGTGGTGGTGCGCCGGCCGGAAGGGCAGGAGAACGCGGATCTTCCCACCGGCGAGGTGGAGATCCACGTGTCGTCGGTGGAGGTGCTGACGGAGTCCGAGACGCCGCCGATCCCGGTCTACCAGGTGCCGGGCGAGGAGCAGCCGTCGGAGGATCTTCGGCTGCGGTACCGCTACCTCGATCTGCGGCGGGAGCAGCTGCGCCGCGCCCTCGGGGTCCGGCACCGGGCGCTCCAGGTGGTGCGTCGGCACCTGACGGACCAGGGTTTCTGGGAGGTCGACACGCCCATGCTGACCCGGCGCACGCCGGAGGGCGCTCGCGACTACCTGGTGCCGAGCAGGTTGCACCCCGGGGAGTTCTACGCCCTTCCGCAGAGCCCGCAGATCTACAAGCAGCTGCTCATGGTGAGCGGGTTCGACCGTTACTTCCAGATCGCCAAGTGCCTCCGCGACGAGGACCTCCGGGCGGACCGGCAGCCGGAGTTCACCCAGATCGACGCGGAGATGTCGTTCGTGGACGAGGACGACGTGCTCGGGGCCGCCGAGCGCATGATCGCGGCCCTCTGGGCGGAGATCCTCGACGTGGAGCTCGGGGCGTTCCGGCGGCTGACCTACGCCGAGGCGATGGAGCGGTACGGGACGGACAAGCCGGATCTCCGCTTCGGCATGGAGTTCGTCGACGTGACCGGGCCGCTGCAGGAGACGGATTTCCGGCTCTTCAGCGGGACCAGGGAGAGCGGAGATCGGATCAAGGGCGTGGTGGCGAAGGGCGGGGCGGAAGCGCTGAGCCGCAAGGACCTGGATGCGCTCAACGACGTGGCACGGCAGGCGGGGGCTCCCGGCTGCCTCTGGGTGAAGCGGGGCGCCGACGGCTGGAGCGGGCAGTTCGCGCGGTTCTTGGATGGCGAGACGGGCGCCCGGTTCGCCGAACGGTCCGGTATCGAGGCGGGGGACCTGTTCGTGGCCGTGATCGGGAAGTTCTGGACCCGACCGCGGACACCGGAGGCGCCGGGCCGGGTGGCGTCGGCCGCCGAGGTCCACGGCGCCGAACGGGCGCTGGACGCGCTGCGCAGACACCTCGGAGACGTGCTGGGGCTACGCAACGCCTCGCAGCACGCGTGGGCGTGGATCACCGAGTTCCCGATGTTCGAGTGGGACGAGGAGGCCGACCGGCTCGCCGCCGCCCACCACCCGTTCACCATGCCGCACCCCGACGACGTGGACCTCCTGCGGCAGGCCGCCGCCGCGGGCCCGGTGGATCGGGATGCCGGACGCGCCCTTTACGGTGCGTTCATCCGCTCCCGCGCCTACGACGCCGTATACAACGGACACGAGATGGCGAGCGGGTCGATCCGGATCCACGAACCCGCGCTGCAGAAGACCGTCTTCCGCACCCTCGGGATCGGGGAGGAGGCAGCACAGGTGAAGTTCGGGTTCCTGCTGGAGGCGTTCCGCTTCGGGGTCCCGCCCCATGGCGGGTTCGCCTTCGGCTTCGACCGGCTGGTCATGCTGCTCACCGGCGTGCCCAGCCTGCGCGACGTGATCGCGTTTCCGAAGACGACCGCCGCCCGGGCGCTCTACGAGGGGGCG
Organism: Gemmatimonadota bacterium; assembly: GCA_046545735.1. Taxonomy (GTDB): domain Bacteria; phylum Gemmatimonadota; class Gemmatimonadetes; order Longimicrobiales; family RSA9; genus JAWVYT01. Next base: position 2,305 of record JBKGZE010000158.1, read on the forward strand.
CCCGCGCCGGTGTCGGACGAAGAGCTGAGGGATCTGCACATCGCGCGGGCCCCGGAGTAGCGCGTAGCGGGGGCTTTCACGCGGCCCCTTTCGTGCGCGAGCGGAAGGCCCGAGCTTTCGGGGATGTCGACGCGTCGGGACGGGCGCACCGGGAACCGTAGCGGATGGGACCGCATGGCTGAAGAGTCCACGATCATACAGCACCGTCTGCCGTCGGAGGGGGCCGACTACCTCCTGCTGGCCGGGGTGAACGACGCCCACCTGCAGGAGCTGGCGCGCCAGACAGGGTGCCGGGTCATCCTGCGAGGCGACTACCTGATCCTTTCGGGAGAGATCGGAGACGTGGAGCGGGCGATCCCGGTGGCGCAGCGCCTCATCGACCTGGCCCGACTGCAGTCGCCGTTCGGGGTCGAGGACATCCGGCGCATGGCGTACGAAGCGGGGCTGGAAGAGCTGGAGGCGCAGCCGGGTGCGGATCCGGCCGGTGCGGCGCTAGAAGACGGGACGGAGGGCCCGATCAGCCGGGAGGATCTGCGAATCCTGCTCCCGGGTCTGCGGAAGGTGATCCAGCCACGCTCGGAAGGGCAGGCGGAGTACCTGGAAGCGATCGCCCGGAACGACATCGTGGTCGGGATCGGCCCGGCGGGGACCGGGAAGACGTACCTGGCGGTGGCCATGGCGGTGGACGCGCTCCTGAAGAACCGGGTGAAGCGGATCATCCTCGCCCGCCCGGCGGTGGAGGCCGGCGAGTCCCTGGGCTTCCTGCCGGGTGACCTGCAGGAAAAGGTCGATCCGTACCTCCGTCCGCTCTACGACGCGCTGGAGGACATGCTGCCCCATGATCGGGTGCGACGGTACATAGAGAGCCGGACCATCGAGATCGCGCCGCTCGCCTACATGCGGGGGCGGACGCTGGCCGACGCGTTCGTGATCCTGGACGAGGCCCAGAACGCGACGAAGGCGCAGATGAAGATGTTCCTGACACGTCTGGGCCTGAACAGTCGGACGGTGATCACCGGGGACAAGACCCAGATCGACCTGGTCCGGCGCAGCGATTCCGGGCTCCTCGAGGTGGAAGCGATCCTGCGCGGGATCGACGGGATCAGCTTCGTCTACCTGGATGCGTCGGACGTCGTGCGGCACCGTCTGGTGAAGGACATCATCGACGCGTACGCGGCGGCGAGCGACACGGAAGAGCCCGAGGTCTGAGGCCGCCATGAACCGCCGACACCTGCTGCGGATCCTGAGCCGCCCCCCCGAGCAGCGGTGGCCGGACGCCGTGCTCCACCACGGGCTGCGGATCGTCCTCCTCGTCCTGCTGGCGGGGGCGGTGAGCGCCCTCTTCCCGGTCTCGCCGCTGGCCAATGCGCCTCCCGTGGAGCGAGGCGGGGTGATCGACGAGGACGTGGTGGCCGAGGTCCCGTTCGAGGTCCCGAAGTCGGAAGAAGAGCTGCAGCGTGAGCGGCAGGAGGCGGCGGCGGGGGTGAACCCCATCTTCGTCTATGACTCGACGGCCATCGACTCCATGCTGTCCGATGTGGACCGGTTCTTCGCCCGGGTGGACAGCATGGCTGAGGCCGCCGAGGACGAGAGGGAGGCGGCCCGGGAGATCGAGAGCCTGTTGGCCGCGTACGCCCTGCCGAACGGACCCGAAGAGACCGCGCTCCTGCTGGACCCCAGGAGCCGGAACATGCTCCAGCGGACCGTCCGGGACGTCATCCTGGACGAGCTGCCCCGGGGCATCGCCCGCCGGGGGGAGCTGGAGGAGGTCGGCTCGAGACGGATCCGGATCCTTGGGCTCGCCCGCGAGCGCACGGTCCCGACCGACTCGGTGCTTCAGCTGACCGACCTCTACGATCGCGCGCGGCGGCTCCATGTCCCCCCCACGGCCGGACCCGGCTACGAGCAGCTCCAGCACCTCCTGCTGGTCCGGTTCAATGTGCCGAGCCTGAAGCCGGACCGGTCGGCCACCGAGGCGGCACGGGAGCGGGCGCGGGCGGCGGTGAAGACGATCAAGGCCGAGATCATGCGCGGGCAGCGGATCGTTCCGGCGCGGGAGCCCGTTACCGAGGAGCACCTGGAGCGGTTCCGGGCCTACCAGGACGAGCTGGAGCGGCTGGGCGAGGTGGAAGGTGGGCGGCGCGGGCTGCGCACCCTGGGCGGGTTCCTCTTCAACATGATCGCGCTGTCGCTCTTCGGCGTCCTCCTCTACTACTACCGCCCGTCCGTGTACGGGAACGCCCGCCACGTGACGGTGATCGCGATCCTCGTCGCGGCGCTGGTGGCGGTCGCGGCGCTCATCGCCACGTACGATCAGCCCGTCACGCTTCTGCCCATCGCGTTCCCGGCGCTCGTGGTCGCGATCCTCTGGGACGGACGCCTCGCGTTGAACCTGTCCCTCGTTCTGGCCGTGCTCCTTAGCGGCCAGACGCCGTTCCTCGGGATGGTCGCCCTGCTGACGCTGGTCACCGGCGGGGCCGTGGCCTCGCTGTCCGTGCGCGTCATGCGCCGTCGTGCGGAGATCTGGGCCTACATCTCCCTGATCACCGCGGCCTACGTCCTGATCAGCGTGGTGCTCGGGCTGCTCCGCGGCTGGTCGCTCATGGAGATCGGCATCTCCAGCGGCTGGGGCGCCGTCAACGCCGTGGCCAGCGCGTTCGCCGCCGTCGGGTTCCTTCCGCTGCTGGAGAGCGTGACCAAGATCACCACCGACCAGACGCTCCTCGAGCTCGCGGACGCCAACCGCCCGCTCCTGCGGCGGCTCTCCATGGAGGCGCCGGGGACCTACGCCCACTCCATCAACGTGGCGAACCTGGCCGAAGCGGCGGCGGGGGCGATCGGCGCCAACACGCTGCTGACGCGCGTGGGCGTGTACTACCACGACGTGGGCAAGATCGAGCGCCCTCACTACTTCATCGAGAACCAGCCGGGTAAACGGAACCCGCACGACAAGTTGAAGCCGGCCACCTCGGCCCAGGTGGTCCGGGACCACGTGACCAACGGGCTCGAGCTGGCGGACGAGGCCAAGCTCCCCGACTGCGTAAAGGCGTTCATCACCGAGCACCACGGGACCCAGGCCATCAGCTTCTTCTACGACGAGGCCCGGAAGGCCGATCCCGAGGGGGAGCTCGACCCCGACGACTACACGTATCCGGGTCCGCGGCCCCGGAGCAGGGAGACCGCCATCGTGATGCTGGCCGACTCCGTGGAATCGGCCGCGCGGGTGCTGCCCGACCCCACGCCGGAGAGCATCCGGGAGCTCGTGGACCGGATCGTCCGGGGGAAGATGGATGCCGGTCAGCTGGACGAGACGCCGCTCACGCTCGGCGAGCTGAGCCGGGTGAAGGACCAGTTCGTCAGCGTGCTCACCGGCATGTACCACCAGCGGATCGACTATCCGCCGCGGGAGACTGCGGCAGAGCCGGGCGGCCCGGGCGAGCCCGGATCGGACCAGAGTCCGGACACGGTAGCGGCGGTGGAGGAGGTGGCCGGGAGGGCAGCCGAACGGCCGGGCCAGGAGTCGGACCCCGCGGAGCGGATCGAGGCCGGCTGATGGCCGTGGAGCTCCTGGTGAACGACGAGTCGGGCGGCCTCCCACCCGGCCTCGATCCCGCCGTGGTGGAGCGGGCGGCCCGGGCCGCGCTGACCGATCGCGGAGTGGAAGAAGGCGAGCTTTCGCTGACGCTCCTTGACGACCCGGCGATGGCGGCGCTGAACCGACGCTGGAAGGGACGGTCCGAGCCGACGGACGTGCTGGCCTTCTCGCTGCACGAGCCCGGGCAGCCGATCATGGG
>JBKGZE010000159.1:0-6062 GCA_046545735.1 Gemmatimonadota bacterium
TGGCCGACCTGCCGCGGGTCCGGAACGGGCTGGGCATGGCGATCATCTCCACGTCCCGGGGCGTGATGAGCGACCGGGAGGCGAAGAGGCGAAGGGGCGGGCCAGCCGCGGAGGCTGGGCGGCGTCGGGTCGTGAGCTGCGACCCGTCCACCGTGAACCGTGAGCCGTCGGCTGCGCACGCGACGAACCTTCTACAAGTCCGGAACGACACGCGTCCGGATACTATAGGAGAGAGACGAACGACATGATGACCGATCCCATCGCCGACATGCTGGCGCGGATCCGCAACGCGGGGCACGCGGGTCACAAGCGCGTGGACATGCCGGTGTCGAAGCTGAAGGCGGAGATCGCCAGGATTTTGAAGGAGAACCACTTCGTCCACGACTACAAGGTCCTGGACGACGGGCGTCACGGGGTGTTGCGGCTCTATCTGAAGTACCATGACGACCGCCCGGTGATCCGGGACATGCGGCGGATCTCGCGGCCGGGTCGTCGCGAGTACAAGGGCGTGGCCGACCTGCCGCGGGTCCGGAACGGGCTGGGCATGGCGATCATCTCCACGTCGCGGGGCGTGATGAGCGACCGGGAGGCGCGGGAACAACACGTGGGCGGGGAAGTCCTCGCCGCGATCTGGTAGGCGGGGGGCGAGCATGTCACGAATCGGGAATGCGCCGATCGAGCTGCCGCAGGGCGTCGAGGTCACGGTGAGTGGCGACGTGGTGCGGGTGAAGGGGCCGAAGGGCGAGCTGGAGCAGCGGGTCCGACCGGAGGTCGGGGTGAAGGTCGAGGACGGGACGGTGGTGGTCACGCGGTCGTCGGACGTGAAGCAGCACCGGGCCTACCACGGGCTGACGCGAGCGCTCATCGCGAACATGGTGGAGGGCGTCTCGGAGGGCTACCGCAAGGGGCTGGAGATCGTGGGCGTGGGCTACCGCGCGGACAAGCGAGGGAACGACCTGGTCCTGAACGTGGGGTACAGCCACGAGGTGGCGTACCCGGAGCCGGACGGGATCACGCTGACCACGCCGACGCAGACGCAGATCGTGGTGGAAGGGATCGACAAGCAGAAGGTCGGGCAGGTCGCGGCGGAGCTGCGGGCTGTACGGCCGCCGGAGCCTTACAAGGGCAAGGGCATTCGCTACCAGGGTGAACAGGTCCGCCGCAAGGCGGGCAAGACGGGCGCGTAGAGGTAGACGATGGCGAACAGGAAGAAGACGAGCCGACGGGAAACGCAGCGGCTGCGCCGTCACCAGCGGGTCCGGTCGAAGGTGGTGGGGACCGCCGAGCGCCCGCGCCTGGTGGTGCACCGCTCTCTCAAGCACATCCAGGGGCACCTGGTGGACGACGTGGAGGGGAAGGTCCTCCTGGGCATCTCCACCACGTCGCCGGACCTGGTCGAGCTCCGGAGCGGGGAGGCGGACAAGACGGCGTTGAGCAAGGAAGCCGGCATGCGGATCGCCGCGAAGGCGAAGGAGGCCGGGATCGAGCGGGTGGTGTTCGACCGGGGCGGCTACCTCTATCACGGCCGCGTGGCGGCCTTTGCCGAGGGCGCCCGCGAAGGCGGCCTGCAGTTCTAAGGAGCGACGGGATGGCGAAGAACAACCGAGGCGGTCGACGGGGCCGTGAAGAGTCGGATCTCACGGAGACCGTGATCGACATCAACCGTGTCGCGAAGGTCGTGAAGGGCGGTCGGCGCTTCTCGTTCACCGCGCTGGTGGCGGTGGGCGACAAGAAGGGTCGGGTCGGGATCGCGGTGGGGAAGGCGAACGAGGTGGCCGAGGCGATCCGGAAGGGGATGGACCAGGCCCGCAAGGGGATGGAGGCGGTCCCCATGGTGGAGGGCACCATCCCGCACGAGATCGTGGGTCGTGTGGGCGCGGCGCGTGTGCTGCTCAAGCCGGCGGGCCCGGGTACGGGCGTGATCGCGGGCGGCGCGGTGCGGGCGATCCTGGAGGCCGCGGGCTACACGGACGTGCTGACCAAGAGCCTGGGGTCGAACAACCCGGTGAACATGGCCCGGGCCACCATGCAGGGGCTGGATGCCATGGTCACGGCCGAGCAGGTGGCGAACGAGCGGGGCATGTCCGTGGAGGAGCTGGGGGTGCGCGGTGGCTGAATCGACGAGGGCGGGCCGGCTGAAGATCACGCAGGTCCGGAGCGGGAACGGTCGCCCGCGTACGCACCGGGCGACGCTCGAGGCGCTGGGGCTGCGGCACCAGAAGAGCGTGGTGCACAATGACAACCCGGCGATCCGGGGGATGATTTTTCAGGTCCGCCACCTGGTCGAGGTGGAGGAGCTGGAGGGCGAGGAGTAGCGGAATGACGGATCTGAGCAATCTGCGGCGGCCGAAGGGGGCTGCCGGCAACAGCAAGCGCGTGGGCCGGGGCCCGGGCTCGGGGAACGGGAAGACCGCGGGCCGGGGTCACAAGGGGCAGAAGGCGCGTTCGGGCGCGCGGATCCCCGCGTGGTTCGAGGGCGGCCAGATGCCGCTGCAGCGGCGGCTGCCGAAGCGCGGCTTCACGAGCCACAAGAAGAACGACTTCGAGATCGTGAACGTACAGGACCTGGCGCGGGTCGAGGAGGACCCGATCACCCCGGCGATCCTGCACCAGTACGGTCTGATCGACCTGGGCAGGAACCTGCCGGTCAAGGTGCTGGGCAAGGGCGCGCTGGAGAAGAAGGTCACGGTCAAGGCGCACGCGGTCAGCGCGGGGGCGCGGAAGAAGATCGAGGACGCGGGCGGGTCGATCGAGCTTCTGGAGGCATAGCGGGATGGCGAATCCGATCCCGAATCTGTTCCGTATCCCGGAGCTGAAGAACAAGATCATCTTCACGCTCGGGGTCCTGCTGGTCTACCGGATCGGCGCCCACATCACGGCGCCGGGCGTGAACGTGTCCGCGCTGGAGGAGCAGTTCGGCCAGCTGGGCGGCACGCTCTTCGGCGTCTACGACATGTTCGTCGGCGGCGCCCTGAGCCGGGCCACCGTCTTCAGCCTGGGCATCATGCCCTATATCTCCGCCAGCATCATGTTCCAGCTGCTGGCGGCGGTCTTCCCCACCATCGAGAAGATGCAGAAGGAGGGGGAAGAGGGGCGGAAGAAGCTGACGCAGTGGACGCGCTACGCCACCGTCGCCCTGTCCGCCGGGCAGGGCTACGGCTACGCCATGTACCTGCAGAGCATCCCCGGGGCGGTGCAGAGTCCCGGGCTCGTCTTCATCCTCAGCACCACGCTGGCGCTCACGACGGGCGGGATCTTCGTCATGTGGCTCGGTGAGCAGATCACCGAGCGCGGGGTCGGGAACGGCGCCTCGCTCCTCATCTTCTTCTCGATCATCGAGGGCTTCCCGTCGGCGGTCGTGCAGACGTGGGACGCCACGCTGACGGGCGTCATCAGCTGGCCGAAGCTGATCATCCTGCTCCTGGTCATGCTCGGCGTCACGGCGGGCGTGGTGGCCATGACCATGGCCGCCCGGAAGCTGCCCGTGCAGATCCCCCGCAAGGTCATGGGCCGCGGCCGCGTGCGGGAAGGGCAGAAGAGCTTCATCCCGCTGCGCGTCAACTCGGCCGGCGTCATGCCCATCATCTTCGCCCAGTCGATCATCATCGTGCCGGGCACCATCGCGGCGTTCAGCAGCATCCCCTTCATCCAGGATCTGTCGAACACGTTCCAGCCGGGCGAGCCGGTGTACTACATCAGTTACGGGCTGCTCATCCTCTTCTTCACCTACTTCTACACGTCCATCATCTTCAACCCGGTGGACCTTGCGGAGAACCTGAAGAAGCAGGGCGCGTTCATCCCCGGCGTGAAGCCGGGCGCGCGCACCGCCGAGTACATCGACCACGTCCTGAGCCGGGTCACCCTCCCGGGGGCGATCTACCTGGCGCTCATCGCCATGATCCCATTCTGGATCTTCGACATCTTCGACATCCAGCTCTTCTTCTTCGGCGGGACCTCGCTGCTCATCGTCGTGGGCGTGGGGCTGGACACGGTGCAGCAGATGCAGCAGCACCTGCTGCTCAGACACTACGAAGGCTTCATGAAGAAAGGACGGGTACGATTCCGTGGTCGCCAGCAATACATGGGGTAACGGTCGTATGCGGTTGATCCTTCTCGGGGCTCCCGGTGCCGGAAAGGGCACCCAGGGGGCCCTGTTCGCAGAAAAACACGGGCTGCGCGTCATCTCCACCGGTGACCTGCTGCGCGACGCCGTGCGCCGGGGCACCGAGCTCGGCCGGAAGGCCAAGGGTTACATGGATGCCGGTGAGCTCGTCCCCGACGAGCTGATCCTGGACATGGTCCGCGAGGTGCTCGAGGACGAGAAGGGCGGCTTCATCCTCGACGGATTCCCGCGCAACGTGGACCAGGCCGAAGCGCTCAGCGGGATCCTGGACGAGCTGGGCATGGAGCTGGACGCCGTGGCGGTGATCCAGGTCCCGGACGAGCTGGTCATCAAGCGCATCAGCGGCCGTCGCTCCTGCCCGGAGTGCAAGGCCGTCTACAACGTCTACTTCGACCCGCCGAAGGAAGAAGGCGTGTGCGACAAGTGCGGCGCCGAGCTGGTCCAGCGGGCCGATGACAACGCCGAGACCGTGAAGAACCGGCTCACCGTCTACGAGCGCCAGACCCGGCCGCTCATCGAGTACTACCAGGACTCGCCCGTGCCCGTCGAGTTCGTGGACGGGACCGGCGGCGTGCAGGACGTCCAGGACGCCCTCGAGAGGACCCTCCTGCCGGCATGAGCGTGCTGAAGACCCCGGAGGAGATCGACGCAATGGCCCGGGCCGGGCGCATCATCGGCGCCCTGTTCAGGGCCCTGCGCGACAGGGTGAAGCCCGGGGTCACCACCGGAGAGATCGACGACTTCGCCGAGTCCTTCATCCGCAGCCACGACGGCGCCGAGCCGGCGTTCAAGGGGCTCTATGGGTTCCCGGCCACCGTGTGCGCCTCCGTCAACCACGAGGTCGTCCACGGCATCCCGAGCCCGTACCGCACCCTGACCGACGGCGACATCGTCAGCATCGACGTGGGCGTCAAGCTCGACGGCTGGTACGGCGACTCCGCCGTCACCTTCGGCGTGGGCGACATCGACGAGGAGACCCGCCGCCTGCTCGCGGTCACCCGCGAGGCGCTGGTGCGGGGGATCCGGGCCGCGAAGCCGGGCAACCGGCTCGGCGACATCGGACACGTCATCCAGGAGCACGCCGAGTCCAACGGCTACAGTGTCGTGCGGGAGCTGGTGGGCCACGGGATCGGCCGCGAGCCCCACGAGGACCCGCAGGTGCCGAACTTCGGCGTCGCCGGACGCGGCCCGCGCCTCGAGCCCGGCCTCGTCCTCGCCATCGAGCCCATGGTGAACCTGGGCGTCGCGGACGTGGAGACGCTCGCCGATCGCTGGACCGTCATCACCGCCGACAAGCGCCGCAGCGCCCACTACGAGCATACCGTGGCCGTCACCGATGACGGGCCCCGGGTCCTCACGGCCGCGGACGCGCTGGCGCCCGGCGACGTGGTGGTGGAGGCGGGGGTCTAGTTCGAGGTTCGATGTTCGAGCTCGAGGGTCGGGCTCGGGTTCGAGAGTGGAGCCCGAGGTTCGATCCCGGGCACGGAGAGAGCGCGTCGCCAGGCCGCGGCCCCGGGGACCGGGGCCGGCCGGGCGGGGTTGATGGGCAGTGGAGAGAATGATATACTCCAAAGCTGTCCGATAAACGAAGGGGTGCGTCAATGAAGGTGCGTACGAGTGTAAAGCCGATCTGCGAGCACTGCCGCGTCATCCGACGGCGCGGCGTGGTGCGGGTCATCTGCAAGAAGAACCCGCGGCACAAGCAGCGGCAGGGGTAGGAGGAGCATGGCACGGATCGCAGGGGTCGACCTTCCGCGGAACAAGCGGATCGAAGTGGCGCTGACGTACATCTACGGGATCGGCGACTCGTCGGCCCGGAGCATCCTGGAGACGACGGCGGTGGATCCCGACCGTCGCACGCAGGACCTGACGGATGAAGAGGTGAACCGTCTGCGCCGGGTGCTCGAGAACCAGTACAAGGTGGAGGGCGCGCTGCGGA
>JBKGZE010000160.1:0-6001 GCA_046545735.1 Gemmatimonadota bacterium
CCTCCGCTCGCCGGGGCGACGGCGCGACGAACCCCTCCGGGTCCCGCAGCGTCGAGGGGATCACGCCGCCGCCATGGCCCCGGACCCCGTCGAGCCATGCCCGGGGGATCTCGTCCGGGGCGTCCTGACCGCAGAGCGCCGCCCAGGTCAGCGTCCAGGCCCGCGGGACCACATCCCGGATCGCGTACCCGCCGCCCCCGGTGGCCACGATGCGGCCGTCGCAGTGCCGCTCGGCGATGGCCGTCACGCGGCGGACCAGCGCCTCGAACAGCCGGGTCGTGCACCGGAGGTGCGTCAGCGGGTCGAGGGCGTGGGCGTCACAGCCCGTCTGCAGGACGATGATATCGGGCTGGAACGCGTCCGCCAGCTCGGGGACCACGGCATCGAAGGAGTCCAGGAACGACGCGTCCTCCGTCTGCGCCTCGAGCGGGATGTTCGCGGCGGCCCCGTGTCCGTCCCCTGCGCCGAGCTCGTCGATGAAGCCGGTGGCGGGGAAGAGATAGAGGCCACTCTCGTGGATCGAGACGGTGAGCACGTCGGGATCGGCGTAGAAGATGTCCTGTACGCCATCGCCGTGATGGGCATCATAGTCGATGTACATGACCCGCAGGCCGTGAGCGCGCTGGAGCCATCGGATCGCGACCGCCAGGTCATTGTAGACGCAGAACCCGGAGGCCGACCCGGCGTGGGCGTGGTGCAGCCCGCCGGCCAGCCCCAGCGCGCGCGTGACGCGCCCGCCGGCCACCAGCTCGGCCGCGCTGAGCGTGGAGCCGACCACGGCCCGGGACATCTCGTGCATCCGGGGCACGATCGGCACGTCGCCCGTGCCGAGCCCGAAGCGGCGGTCGACGCGAGCCGCCGGGTCGGCCGAGACCGTCCGGACCGCCTCGATGTAGTCCTCGTCGTGGACGGTGCGAAGCTCGTCGTCGGTGGCATCCCGCGGGGCGACGACGGGGCGGTCGGCGCCGCCCACGAGCCCCATCGCCTCGATGAGGGAGACGGTGAGCTCGAGGCGCAGCGGATCCAGGGGGTGCCCCGGCCTGAATCGGTAGCGGGCCAACTCCTGGCTCCAGACGAGTGCGCAGGTCACCGCGTCAGACGGGTCGGCTGGGCAGGGCGGGAGAGGCGGACTCGTACCCGAGCTGGCGCAGGTTCGCCAGCAGAGCCTCCACGTCTTCCGTCTCCAGGTGCAGGACCACCAGCGCCCGGTCCTCCCGCGCGGGGGGGACTACCATGCCGGTGATGTTGATGCCGTAGTCGACCCCGATCAGGCGGACCACGCGGGCCAGCTCGCCCGGGCGGTCCGGGGCGAGCAGCTCGATGCGGGTGTGCGGCTCCCGTCCCACCATGAGATCGACGAACGCGCGCAGCAGGTCGGACTCGGTCAGGATCCCCACGAGCTCGCCGTCCTCGACCACGGGCAGGCAGCCGATCCGGTGCTCGGCCAGGAGCGCGGCGGCGCTCTCCACCGGCATGTCCGGGTCCGCGACGATGGGGGAGCCGGTCATCACGTCGTCCACCTGCGTCTCGGTGCCGCCGCCGCCGCCCGGGTCCAGGGCCAGCCGGAGATCGCGGTCGGTCACGATCCCGACCAGGCGCCCGCCGTCGAGGACGGGCAGGTGGCGGATGTGGTTGCTGCGGATCTCCTCGAGGGCAGCGGCCACCGTGGTCCGGGGGGACACGGTGACGACCTCTGCGGTCATGCGACCACGAACGAGCATGGTGGGACCGGGTGTTCGGGTTCCGTGGGGGTCCTGGAACGCGGCTGTCGGGGATCGGTTGATGATAGAGTCGGCCCCGCGCGCCGGCAAGATCGGGGCGGCCGGCTGCGGGCGCGGAGGGCGCGCGGCCGCCGGCCGTGGCTCGGTCCCGGTCGGGTCATCCTACCCTCGGAGCGCGGAAGACCTTAAGCTCCTACCCCTCGGCCGCGTTCACGGGGCCGGGGGGCGGGCAGGGAGAGGAGATACGGAGCGGCGGGAGCCGCGGAGGGTTTAGATGAACGTACTGGTGCTGAATGTCGGGTCGTCGACGGTCAAGTTCCAGGTGATCCGGACCGACAAGGAGCGGATCGAGGAGGACCGGGACGAGAAGCTGGCGACGGGTCTGGTCGAGCGGATCGGCGGCGAAGCGGTGCTGACGCTGTGGTCGGAAGCGAAGGGCAGCCGCCGGGCCACGGCGTCGATCCGGGACATCCGGAGCGCGATCGACTGGATCCTGAAATGGCTCGCGTCGGAGGAGAGCGGGGTGGACATCCGGAGCCTCAGCGAGATCGAGGCGGTGGGGCACCGGATGGTGCACGGCGGCGAGTCGTTCTCCAAGTCGGTGCTCCTGGACGCGGACGTCATCAAGGCCCTCGACGACCACATCGAGCTGGCGCCGCTCCACATGCCGTACAACCTGGCGGGCGTGCGGGCGGTGCGGGACACGCTGGGCGACATCCCCCAGTCCGCCGTCTTCGACACCGCCTTCCACAGCACGCTCCCGGAGACCTCGTACCTCTACGCGATCCCCTACTCGCTCTACCGGCGCCACAAGATCCGTCGGTACGGCTTCCACGGCACCTCGCACCGGTACGTGGCCTACCGCTACCGTCAGCTGACGGGGCGGACCCGCGAGGATACGAACATCATCACGCTCCACCTCGGCAACGGCTGCTCGGCCTGCGCGATCCAGGGCGGCCGGAGCGTGGACACGTCCATGGGCTTCACCCCGCTGGAGGGCCTCGTCATGGGGACCCGCTCGGGCGATGTCGACCCGGCGATCCTCGACTACATCGCCATGAAGGAAGGGCTCGAGCTGCGGGGCGTCGAGAACCTGCTGAACAAGCAGTCCGGGCTCCTGGGCATCTCCGGGCTCACCCACGACATGCGGGAGCTGCTGGAAGAGGCCGACGAGCACTTCGACCGCCGGGCTCGCCTGGCCATCGAGATGTTCTGCTACCGCGCCCGCAAGTACATCGGCTCGTACCTGGCCGCCATGGGCGGCGCCCAAGCCCTGGTCTTCACCGGCGGGATCGGACAGAACGCATCCTACATCCGGGCCGCCATCCTCGAAGGGCTCGAGTTCCTGGGCGTAGAGCTGGACGACAGGGCGAACGCCGACACCCGGGGGCTCACGCCCGGTCGCATCTCCCGCGACGACGCCAGCCTGGAGGTCTGGGTGATCCCCACCGACGAGGAGCTGCTCATCGCCCGCGACACCGTCCGGCTCGTCAAGGGCCTCGAGTGGCCGAGCTGACCGCGAGCCGCCATAAGGCGGCCCCGGACCCGGATCCGGCCGGCCAAGGGCGCACGCGTGGGAGAACCTCCCACCCCGGGGGAGCCCGGACCCCGTCAGGAGGGCTCCCACCCCGGGTTCAGGACTCGCCCGACTGACGCTGTCCCGGTCCAGCGTCATATTGGCCGCGCTGAGCACAACGACGGTCTTCTCGAGCCGCGTATCGGGTTGCGCGATCCGCCCGTCCGGGCGGGCTGAGGAAAGGGGCCAGGGAGCCCGCGAGGGACCGACGGTCGGGGCGGGCGCGCCCGGTGGCACGCCGCTCCGTGACAGATATAGATTCTCCTGAACCTGGATCGGCGGGCGCGTGTCGCGCCCGCCGATTCGTGTTGGTGACGCTGCGGTCGAGGGGCCGGGCCAGGTGGCCGCTCAGGCGGCCGGCTTCCTGGTGAACGCCTGCCACCCCTTCATGGCGAGCCAGCCCAGGAACAGAATGGGCCCGACCGTGAAGAGGAGGAACATGGCGAGGCCGAAGACCATGCCGACGATCCCGATCAGGAATCGCAGCAGCCAGGCCGCGGCCTTGAGGGCCAGCACCGCCAGGACGGCGATGATGGTCCATGTGACGATCCTGCTCAGAAATGATTTCTGCTCACCCATTGGTTCCTCCTCCTCCTCCTCCTCTGGCATTGACTTCGCTCATCCGTACGGGTGCCGGCCCGTGGAGTTTCAGGCTGGCGCGGGGCCGGGCCCAGGGCGCGTAATGGTGCGCTGGTTGTGGCCGGCAGCGGCAGTCCCGATACTGACGGTCTGATATGAACGAGCGAATGCTACGGCTGTTCCGGCGACACTTCGGCACGTCCCCGACGATGGTGCAGGACATCGGGGCGGACGGGTCGAACCGATCGTATTACCGACTGGTGGGCCCGGCGATGGAGCGCGCGGTGGGCGGGGTGGGCCCGGACGCGGATGAGAACCGGGCGTTCTTCTCGTACAGCCGTGCGCTGCGAGAGGCGGGTTTCGCGGTGCCGGAGCTGTACGCGGTGGACGAGCCGGCGGGTATCTGGCTTTCGGAGGATCTGGGAGACACGACGCTCTTCGACGCACTGGTGCAGGCGCGGGCCCGGGAGCCGGGTCCGTTCCCGGAGAGCATGGTAGCGGTCTATCGCCGGGTGCTGCGGGAGCTGCCCCGGCTCCAGGTGGAGGGCGGCAAGCGGATCGATTTCGGCGTCGCGTATCCGCGGGGCGCGTTCGACAAGCAGTCGATCCGGTGGGACCTGAACTATTTCAAGTACCACTTCCTGAAGCTCGCCCATGTGCCGTTCAACGAGCAGCGGCTGGAGCACGATTTCGGCACGCTGACCTGGTACCTGCTCCAGGCGGACGCGTCGCACTTCCTCTATCGCGACTTCCAGTCCCGGAACATCATGCTGCGGGAGGGGGAGCCCTGGTTCATCGACTACCAGGGCGGGCGACGGGGGGCGCTCCACTACGACGTCGCCTCGCTGCTCTACGACGCGAAGGCGAGCATCCCGGAGCCGATGCGCGACCGCCTGCTGGACCATTACCTGGACGCGCTGGAAGAGATGGTGGAGGTGGACCGCCCGATGTTCCGCGAGCGCTATCGCGGGTACGTGATCGTGCGGGTGCTCCAGGCGCTCGGCGCGTACGGGTACCGCGGCTTCTACGAGCGCAAGCCCCGGTTCCTCCAGAGCGTGCCGTACGCGGCGCGAAACCTGGCCACCCTCCTGGAGCGAGGGCTGGCGGTCGACCTGCCGGAGCTGGAGGCGGTCTTTGGGCGGATCGTCGAGCGGTGGGCGGATCCGGAGCCGGACGCGGAGGAGCCGGGGCTCACGGTCCGGGTCTCGAGCTTCAGCTACAAGAGGGGCTACCCGCAGGACGAGAGTGGCCACGGCGGCGGGTACGTCTTCGACTGCCGGGCGCTGCCGAATCCCGGGCGGGAGGACGCCTACCGGCCGTACACCGGGCAGGACCGCACGGTCACCACGTTCCTGGAGGGGCGGGAGGAAGTCGAGTCGTTCTGGCGGGGCGTGCGCCACCTGGTGGAGGGCCAGGTGGAGACGTACCTGCGCCGGGAGTTCACCAGCCTGACGGTCTCCTTCGGCTGCACGGGCGGGCAGCACCGGTCCGTGTACCTGGCCGAGCGGCTGGCGGCGCACCTGCGCGAGACATTCCCGCAGATCACGGTGAAAGTGGCGCATCGCGAGCGGGCGAGCTGGCCGCCGCGCCCTGAGCCCGACGAAGCGGAGGCCAGTGGGTGACGCCGTGGACGCGATGATCCTGGCGGCGGGGCTCGGGACGCGCCTGCGTCCGCTCACGGAGCACACGCCCAAGGCGCTGGTGGAGGTGGACGGCGTCCCGATGCTCGAGCGGATCGCGCGGCGGCTCGTGGCCGCGGGCGCCACGCGGCTGATCATCAACGTCCACCACCAGGCCGGGCAGGTCCGTGAGTTCGTCGCGGCGCGGGGGGACTTCGGGGCGGAGGTCGTGCTCTCGTACGAGCCGGACGCGCCGCTGGAGACCGGCGGCGGGCTGCTGCACGCGCGGCCGCACTTCCGCGGCGGCGCCCCGTTCTTCCTGCACAACGTGGACGTGATCTGCGACGCTGACCTCGGCGCGCTCTACCGGCAGCACGCCGACCGCGACCCGCTGGCCACCCTGGCGGTGAGCGACCGGGAGTCGAGCCGGGTGCTGCGCTTCGACAGCGACGGGCTCCAGGCACAGGTCGACCACCGGACCGGCGCCGAGGAGCCGGCGCGGCCGG
>JBKGZE010000161.1:0-5972 GCA_046545735.1 Gemmatimonadota bacterium
CGGTGGTCCCGCCCGACACGGCGGTTCCGCCCGAGGCCGCCAGCGCGCCGGTGGCTGAGTACGACACGGTGTTCGTGTTCTTTAGCGGGCCGCCCCCGGGGCCCGGGGCGGACGCGCCGCTGGTGGCCCGACCCCGGCCGGTCCCGGATACGGTCCGCGGCGTCGGAGGCGCGATGGCGTTCGCCGTCCGCGAGCTGCTGGCCGGCCCGGAGGGCTCCGCGGCGGACTCGGTCCACAGCTGGTTCTCGGACTCGACCGCCGGGATGCTGCGGGACGTGGTCGTCGTCGACGGCTCCGTGGTGGTGGACTTCCACGATTTCCGCCCCATCATCCCCAACGCGGCTTCGTCGGCCGGGGCCCTGATGCTGCTGGACCAGCTGCGGGCCACGGTCTTCCAGTTCCCGGAGGCGGAGCGCGTCGAGCTCCGCATCGAGGGTGACTGTGCCGCGTTGATGGAGTGGCTGCAGATGGAATGCACCGTGTTCCGGCGATCCGGATACGAGCCGCCGCGGGGCTTCCGGGAAGTTGTGACACGGCCGTGACACGGCCGTGACCGTAGCGATGCGGCGCTGGCGGAGAATCCGGTTGTTCGCGTGTAACGGGAGCCCGTAGGTTCTCGCGACTTTCTCGACACGGATCCGTAACCGCCCCCCTCGGTCGCGCTGGAGCGGCGGATCGGACGGACCCAGGCCAAGGAGACCACCTGTGAGATCGATGGCGACACGTATCCTGCTGGCTGTTCTGCTGTTCACCCCGGTCCCGCTGGTGGCGCAGGAGCCGGAGCCGGAGCCGGGGCCGGTCCGGCTCAGCGGTCTCTTCTACCTGACATACGAGCAGGGAGAGGCTGCGGGCGAGGAGTACAGCGAGTTCGCGGTCAACCGGTCGTACCTGGCGGGGCGGGTGAACGTGCTGCCGCGGCTCACGGCCCGGATCACCCTGGACGGGCGTCAGGATGACACGGGTGACATGAAGGTGCGGCTCAAGTACGCGTACGCGAGCTACGACTTCGGCGACGTGGGTCCGCTGACGGACCTGAACCTGGAGGCGGGGATCGCGCACATGGTGTGGCTCGGGTTCGAGGAGAGCATCAACCTGTATCGCATGCGCGAACAGATGTTCATGGAGCGGTCGGGACTGTTCAACTCGGCCGATTTCGGGTTGACAGTGGCCGGGCTCCTGGGCGCCGAGCTCGATCCTTCCTTTCAGCGGGATGTGTCGGACGCCGCCCCTGGGCGGTGGGGCAGCTTCGCCGTGGGGGTGTACAACGGCGGCGGCTATCACGCGATCGAGGCCAACGAGAACAAGACCGTCGAGGGGCGCCTGACGGTTCGCCCGCTCCCGGACGCGCTGCCGGGCCTCCAGCTATCGGGGCTCGCGATCGTCGGGAAGGGCAACCGTCCCGCCGATCTGGTGGACGCGCCGGACTGGCGCACCTACAACCTGTTCCTCTCGTACCAGCACGAGCACGCCACGCTCACGGCCCAGTACGTGGACGGGGAGGGGAACCAGAAGGGCACGTTCTTCGACCCGACCGACCCGGCCGACGCCACACCCTACTCGGGGTACGCCTTCTTCGGTGAAGGCAAGCTCGGGGGCTGGAGGATCATCGCCGGGTACGACGACTTCGACCGGACCCCGGGCCCGTCCGATCGCTCGTTCAAACGGTACCACGCCGGCATCGGCTACGACTTCGGCTACCGGAACATCCTGCTGTTCGATATCGACCGTCGGGAGTGGGACGCCGACCTCCCGGACGACACGCGGGCCCAGGTGGTGATGCAGGTGAGGTTCTAGGAGCCCGGACCGCCGAGCACCACGATCGGTATCGGGCTGCTGTGAGGCCGGCCCTGGCCGCCGGGCGGCGGTGAGGATACCCTACCATGACCGTGAGAGCGGGGTGAGCGAACGGATTCCGGTGCGGTTCCTGCCACGACTGTGTCAGGACCGTTCATCCCGACCGAACTACAGCGGCAGATGACCTGGTTGATCGTGGTGGTAGGCGCTGGGCTGGCCATCTCCTTCCTGTGCTCGATCCTCGAAGCGGTGCTCCTGTCGATCACGCACTCCTACGTGGCGGTGCTCGAAGAGCGGGGGAGTCGTGCCGGGGTGCTGCTGTCGGGCATGCGCGAGCACATCGATGAGCCGATCGCCGCGATCCTCACGCTCAACACCATCGCCCACACCGTGGGCGCCGCGGTGGGTGGAGCGCTGGCGTTGCAGGTCTTCGGGAACGAGTGGATAGGGCTCTTCTCGGCGATGCTGACGCTCGCCATCCTGATCCTCTCCGAGATTCTGCCGAAGACGCTGGGTGCCACGTACTGGCAGGTCCTGGCGCCGCCGGCCGCCTACGTGCTCCGGGTGCTGGTGCTCGTGCTGAAGCCGGTGCTGGTCCCGCTGGCGTGGTTCAACCGTCTGATCTCGCCGCGGGGCGAGCGCCAGCCGCGGATCAGCCGCGCCGAGCTCGAGGTCCTGGCTGAGATCGGCCGACGGGAGGGCGCCATCGACGAGGAGGAGTGGCGGGTGGTGAGCAACGTGATCAACCTGGACGCGGTGCGGGTGGACACGGTCATGACCCCGCGCACCCGGATCGTCGCCGTGGAGGTGGGCGCGGGTGTCGAGACGGCGAAGTCGGTTTTCCTGGAGGAGGGTCATCGGCGGATCCCGGTGTACCGTGAGACGCTGGACCAGGTGGTGGGCGTGCTCCTGGCCCGCGACGTATGGAAAGCGATGGACGAGGGGGTGGATGATCTTACCGAGGTCATGCGACCGCCGCGGTTCGTGCCCGGGAGCCGGTCGGTGGAGGACCTGATCCAGGAGATGCGCCAGGAGCGGCTCACCATGGCGATCGTGGTGGACGAGTATGGCGGGACGGCGGGGCTGGTCACGCTGGAGGACCTGGTCGAGGAGATCGTCGGGGAGATGCGGGACGAGCACGAGCTCGACCCGCTGCCGTTCGTACGGCTCCCGGACGGCGAGGTCCGGATGGCCGGGGCCGTGGCGGTCCGTGAGGTGAGCGAGCGCCTGGACATCGACCTCGCCGACGACGGGTACGCCACCCTCGCCGGTTTCCTGATGGGCACCCTGGGCCGCGTACCGGAAGAGGGTGAGGAGATCCCGGTGGAGGGCGGCCGCCTGCGGGTGCTCCGGATGGAGGGCAGACGCGTCGACCGCATCGCCTACGTGCCGGACGCCGCCGAGTCCGGCTGATCACGGTGCGGATCGTCGGCGGCCGCTGGGCCGGCACGGATCTGACCTCACCCGGCGGCCGTGTCCGGCCCACGGGCGAAGATCTGCGGGTGAAGTGGATGGAGCTCGTGGCCGAATACCTGGTCGGGGCCCGCGTGCTGGAGCTCTACGCCGGTACCGGTGCCGTAGGGCTCGAGGCGCTCTCCCGGGGCGCCGCGTCGGTGGACTTCGTCGAGAACAACCCGGCGGCGCTGCACGCGCTGAAGGCCAATGTCGCGACAGTCCGGGCGGCCGGTCGTACGCGGATCTTCAAGCGTGATGCCCTGCGCTGGGTCCGTCGCCTGAGACCCGCGAGCTACGACCTGGTGTTCGCCGATCCGCCCTACGGGTCGCGACAGGGCGACCGGCTCGTGGAGCACTGGCTGGCCGCCCCGTACAGCGCCGTGTTCACCATCGAGCATGCCGCGGATCACGTGCTGCCGGCGGGCGGCCGGAGCCAGCGTTTCGGGGACAGCCGGCTGACGATCTGGAGCGGGTGACGGGGGGCGGACCGGACGAGCTGCTCGACCACCCGGCCCGGCCCCGGGGCGCGCGGCTCGAGCGCTGACCTTCTTCCGGGCGGTGCAGATCGGAATTGACCCGCCTTCTGCCGAGCCGGTATCTTGGAAGCGGCCAGCGACGGTGCTGACGACCCGTCATCCGCGGGCTCCCCGCCGCGGACGTCGCGCTCACCTCTGTTCCGACCACGGATGCTCACCAACGAAGCGTCCAGAACCGCCCACCCGGAGTGCACCGGCCAGCCGGCGCCTCGATTCTTCCGACTGGCGAGGCCACGCGTGTAGCTGAAGGGCGGTCTGGCAGAGGACCTCCGGGGCTACGGCCCCACGAGGTTACGGGCGGCCTCGAACAGCGCCGCCGGTCACCGCTGAACTCGAACATCGCCGGGGTGGGCGGATGAGCCAACACGACGAGTACGTCGCCAGGCTCCGGGAGTGGCTCGAGGCCGCCCGGCAGGGCACCGGTCCGGAAAAGCCGCCCGGGGCCCTGCGCGAGGAGATCGAGACGCAGCTCGAGGCGCTGGAGGCGGCCCAGGAGGAGCTCCGGTCACAGGCCGCCGAGCTGGAGGGTGCCCTCGAGGCGGTGCGCCGGCAGCGGCGTCGCTACGAAGAGCTCTTCCGCACCGCGCCTGTGGCGTACATCAGCACCGACGCCGCGGGTCTCATCCGGAACATCAATGCCGCCGCCTCGGAGCTGCTGAACCTCCCCCGCGCCATGGCCGACCGTGAGCCGCTGCCTGTCTTCGTCCACGGCGGGAGCGAGTTCGAGGCGCGGCTGAGACGGCTGGCCCGGTCGGAGGCGGTGGACGACTGGGAGGACGAGCTGCTGCCCCGGGGTGAAGCGGAGACCGTCCCGGTCCGCTTCTCCGCGACTCCCGTCCCGCAGCCGTCCGGCAGTGGACGGGCGGAGGAGCTGGAGATCCGGTGGGTGGTCACCGACCTGCGCCCGGAGCGGGCGGCGCGGGAGCGGGAGCGGGCGCTGCATCGTGAGCAGGCGGCCCGTGTCTCGCTGGAGCGGGTGGCTACGCGGGCCCGGCACGTGTCGGAGGCGAGCGCCCGACTCCTGGGAGTCCTCGATCCCGAACAGCTCTGGGCCACCGCCGCAACGGTGCTTGCGGCGAACGCCGACAGCGTGCTCCTGGTGGAAGGGATCGGCGAGAGTCGGGTGCAGGTGCGGGCCACCGGTGGGCGAGCGGCGGCCCGCGAGCGTCTCGACCCGCTCCTCTACACCACGTTCGAGCTTCGCCAGGAGGAGCTATCGGAGATCCCGCTCCGGCGGGTGGAGCTCGCCCTGCGGCGCGGTGAGCCGGAGGTGGTCCACGGGCCGGGTGGGTCGTGTCTGATCGTTCCGCTGCGATCGCGTGAACGGAGCCGCGGCGCGGCCGTCCTGGAGCTCCGGGAGGGGGCCAACGTAGGCGAGGAGCTGCTGGTCGCCCGGACACTCGCCGACCGGATCGCGCTGGCCCTCGACACCGCCGACCTCTTCCAGGAGGTGGTCCGGTCACGGCGCGCCGCCGAGGAGTCCTCGCTTGCGGAGTCCGACATGATCTCCGTCATCTCCCACGAGCTGAGGACGCCGCTCATGGCCGTCGTGAGCTACGCCCAGCTTCTGGAGGACCGCGCCGACGAACTACCGGCGAAGCTCGCCGGCTACGTTCGGCAGATCGCGGGCGCCGCGGAGCATCAGCGCCAGCTGGTCGAACAGATCATGTCCTACCGGCGGATCCAGCGCGGGGAGGACGGGATCGCCGCCGAAGAGCTGGACTATCGTCAGCCGGCCGAGCTCGCCATGTCCATGGCCCGGCCGCTCGCCGAAGGCAAGACGATCTCCCTCGAGCTCGAGCTTCCCTCCGACCCCGTGAACGGCCGGTGCGATCCGGGCCGCCTCCGCCAGATTCTGGCCAACCTCCTGACGAACGCCGTCCGCCACACCGACGAGGGGCACGTCCGGCTCGCGCTGGAGCCGGATCATCAGTGGGTCGTGTTCCGGGTTGCGGACACCGGCGAGGGGATTGCGGCCGAGGACATTCCGCGGCTCTTCAACCGGTTCTGGCGCGGAAGAGGCTCGCGGCGGCGCGGGACGAGCGGCCTCGGTCTCACCATCGCCCGGGAGCTCGTGAGCCGGATGCACGGGACGATCGGGGTGGAGAGCGAGCCGGGGGTCGGGACCGTCGTCACGGTGCGGCTCCCCCGTGTCGCCCCGGAGGCGGCCCCGATGAACGTGACGGT
>JBKGZE010000162.1:0-5959 GCA_046545735.1 Gemmatimonadota bacterium
GGGGTCCCACTGTCGGGGGGTGCCGAAGTCCGCCGAGACCAGCACCGGCACGTCCCGGCGCTTCAGCTCGTCCGTCACCTTCCAGGCTTCCGCGCCGCCGACCACGATCGGCCGGAAGCCGAGCTCGTCGCCGAAGCGCAGGGCCCGCAGGATGTCCGCCGCCTCGTCCGCCTCGAAGAAAACCGGCGCCCCGCCGTCCAGCACATCCGCGAGCACGGCGTAGTCCGGGTCGTAGACCGGCGTGGTCATCCGCCGCGGGTCCCGGGCGTGCGCCTCCGCCGCCCGCGCGCGGTGTCGCGCATCCTCGAACGCCTGCCGGATGAACGCGGTCGTCCCGAAGAGCGTGGCCGGGTACACGCCCTGCCCCCCGCGGAACGTGATCGTGGGACCGAGCTCCGGCTCGACCACCAGCCGGTCGGCCGTGGCCGCGTCCGCCCGGTAGAGCACCAGCGTGCCGCGACCGGGCATCATGGCGCCCCGCGGGTGCACCGCGCCGGCCACGATGCCCGCCCGGCGCTGCGCGGCCACGTCCCCGCCGTCCACCGTCAGGTGCGCCACCACCCGACGCGACGGCGTGAAGCCCTGCAGCTCCCGGGGCGCGTTCCACGCCTCCACCCGGCGACGATCGATCTCCGGCTGCGGGTACTCGTACCCCGCCTCTCCCTGCGCGTCGATCACGCCCGGGTAGACCACCAGCGAATCGCCCTCGAGACGCTCGGCGTCCGCCGGCACCACCACCCCGCGACCCAGCGCCTCGATCAGACCGCCCCGGACCACCACCGTGACACCCTCCTCCCGGCGGCCGTCCGCCTGCACCACCGTTACGTCCTCCAGCGCATAGGCCGCCGGGCGCGGCACCGCCTCGTACTGCGCCGCCGCCGACGACGGCAGCGCGCACAGCGCGATGAGCCCCGCCAGCACGCCTCCGCGCGCGAGCGTCGCATTGCTCTCCATCGCTCTCGTCCTGTCTCAGGTCTCAGGTTCCGGAAGGAGGTGTAGCTTTGGTCGCCGGGGGGACAATGTCAATCCGAGCGGACGTCGCAGCGCTCGGGCGGCCGGGGGAAAGGAGCGTCGCTCCGCGCCTCCAGGAAAGAGGGTGGCGCCCGGACCGGGCCGGCTCAGCGGAGGGTGGCGCCCGGACCGCGCCGGCTCAGCGGAGGGTGGCGCCCGGACCGCGCCGGCTCAGCGGAGGGCGCTGGAGCGCGCCGGCGTCGCGAACGAAAACGGGGAACCGGCCGCCCCGAGCGAGAAAGCCGACCACCGACAACCGTCAACCGTCAACCGACCACCGACAACCGACCACCGACAACCGTCAACCCAGCAGCTCCGCCACCTTCCGCCGGATATCCGCCAGCGACGCCGGCTTCGCCATGTAGGCGTCGCAGCAGCCGGAATCCAGTACCCGTTCGGCGTCGCCGTTCTGGGCCAGCGCCGTCAGCGCCAGGATCGGCACGTCCCGCTCGCCCTTGATCCAGCGCCCGGCCTCGATGCCGCTCATGGCGGGCAGCTGGAGGTCCATGATGATCAGCTGCGGCTCCAGCTCCCGGGCCCGCGACACGGCCTCCTCGCCCCGGCGGGCGGTATGGACCTCGTGCTCGGTACTCAACAGGTCCTCCAGGATCGTCAGCAGATCCGTGTTGTCCTCGACGAGCAGGATCCTAGCCATGCGATTGCCGCCCTTCAGGTTACGTGCCCGTTACCACTCATTATCAGTAGCAGTAACCATGCCCGGCGGGCGGGCGTACTGGATACACGTACGGCCGGGCCCTAGGTTGACGGCCCGGACCCTGCAACGGGCGAGGTACGGCCCGGCAAACACACAAGGAAGAGATCCCATGGATGTGACTCTACCCGACGCCGTCGTCGAGTCGGATGGCGGCAAGATCGTGTACCTGGTACTGGACGGTCTGGGGGGGCTGCCGCACGAGGAGACGGGTCGGACGGAGCTAGAGACGGCCCGCACGCCGAACCTGGACCGTCTGGCCAGGCGATCTGCGCTGGGGCTGATCACGCCGGTGATGCCGGGGATCGCGCCCGGCAGCGGTCCGGGGCACCTGGCGCTGTTCGGCTACGACCCTGTGGCGTACAACATCGGGCGTGGCGTCCTGAGCGCGCTGGGTGTGGATTTCGAGCTTCGTCATGGCGATCTGGCGGCGCGGTTGAACCTGGCCAGCTTCGACGACGACGGGAACATCACCGACCGTCGCGCGGGCCGACCGTCGGATGAGGAGAACGCGCGTATCGTGGGGAAGCTCCGGGAGGCTGTGCGGCAGATGGGTGGTGTGGAGGTATTCTGGGAATCGGAGAAGGAGCATCGGGTGGTGCTGGTGCTCCGGGGCGCGCGGCTGTCGGAGGACCTCACGGACACGGACCCGCAGGAGACGGGCGTGCCGCCGGCCCCGCTGGAAGCGACGAGTCCGGAGGGCGAGCGGACGGTGGAGGCGGTCCGCATGGTTCTGAGCCAGGCCAACGACGTGTTGCGGGACGAGCCGGTGGCCAACGGGCTCCTTGCCCGGGGCTGGGCGAACTTCCACGGCTATCCGTCCATGGAGGAGCGGTTCGGTGTGCGCTCCGTGTGCATCGCCCGCTACCCGATGTACCGGGGCGTGTCGCGGCTCCTGGGGATGGACATCGCCGAGCCGGCGGAGACCGACGCCGGGAGCATCGACGTGCTGGGGAAGGAGCTGGAGACGCACGATTTCGCCTTCGTCCATTTCAAGTACATCGACAGCCGGGGCGAGGACGGGGATTTCGACGCGAAGGTGGCGGCGATCGAGGCCGTGGACGAGCTGGTCCCCGGCGTGGAGGCGCTGGATCCGGATGTCATCGTGGTCACGGGCGACCACTCGACGCCGGCGCGCCTCCGGGCCCATTCCTGGCACCCGGTCCCGACCATGATCGTCTCGAAGTGGTGCCGCCCGGCGGAGGTGGACGGGTTCGGCGAGCGCTCGTGCGCGCGGGGCGAGCTGGGCGTCTTCGAGGCCAGACACCTCATGACCCTCGCCCTGGCCCACGCCCGCCGGCTGGGGAAGTTCGGGGCATGAGCGGGCGCCGGGTCGACGTGGAGGCCGTGCTCCGCGACGCCCTGGAGCTGGGCGAGGACGGCCGCTGGGAGGAGATGGCGGAGCTGCTCTCCGAGACCCTGGAGCAGCAGGAGGACGACCCGTACCTCCTCTGCTGGCTCGGGGTGGCCGAGGGCGAACTGGGGAACGACGGCGCCGCGTACGAGGCGTTCCGGCAGTGCGTGGCCCAGGACCCGTCGGATCCCCACGTCCTCGCCCTGGCCGGGGCGGGGCTCGCCCAGTTCGACGACCCGGATGCCGAGACCGCTCTGCGCGCCGCCGCCCTCTCCGCACCGGACCTCCCGCTGGCGCGACTCAACTACGGCGCCTTCCTGAGCCGTGGCGGGATGCACGACGAGGCGCTCGAGCAGCTCCGGGCCGCGAAGGGGCTGACCCCGGAGGATCCGGTCGTCCGGGCGGAGCTCGGGGCGGCCCACGTGATGAAGCGGGAGCTGGAGCCCGGACTCGACGAGCTCGAGCAGGCCCTCGTCCTCGCCCCCGACGACTCGTGGACCCGGGTCCTCTACGCGCTGGTGCTGGTCGAGCTCGACCGGCACGAGGAAGGCGCCGAGGAGCTGGTCCGGGCGGCCCGGGAGCGGGCCCATGACGCCGAGGCCATCCTGCTGGGCGCGCTGGCGGCCGCGGGCCAGGAGTGGGAGGACGCGGCGGAGGACCTGCTGGTCCAGGCCGAGTACGCGGCCGAGGGGGCCGACCTCCAGCTGATCCAGGAGGTGGAGGGCGCCGTCCGGGCTGGGCCGGAGGCCGCGCGTCGGATGCTGCGGCAGTCCTTCGGCCCCAGCGCGCTGCGGGAGCGGCTTCAGCAGCCGCTGTAGCGGGCGGGACCCCGGCGGCGGCCCGGGGGCCGATCCGCGGGGCCGGGGGCGGGACGGACGCGGCGAGGCCCGGCACCCTGACGGTCGCCGGGGCCTCACGGGACGAAGCAGGTGGCGTCCTGATAGTTGCCCCACCCCGCGTATCCTGCCTACCTTCGGACCCCGACGCAGTGCTCTCTCCCCCGACAATCCAGCCGATGATCGAGATCCCCTACTCCCGACACCGCCTCGACAACGGGCTCGAGGTCGTGCTTTCGCCGGACCCGGGCCTGCCGGTGGTGGCGATCAACCTCTGGTACCGGGTCGGCTCGCGCGACGAGCGTCCGGGCCGGACCGGTTTCGCCCACCTGTTCGAGCACATGATGTTCCAGGGCTCGGAGCACGTCCCTGAGACGGCGCACTTCGCCCACATCGAGCAGGTGGGCGGGTCCCTGAACGGGTCCACCTGGCTGGACCGGACCAATTACTTCGAGACGCTTCCGGCGAACTTCCTGGAGACGGGGCTCTGGCTGGAGTCGGACCGGCTGGGCTGGCTGCTTGGCGCGATGACCCAGGAGAAGCTGGACAACCAGCGGGACGTGGTGAAGAACGAGCGTCGCTGGCGGGTGGACAACCAGCCGTACGGGGACTGGGACGAGCGGCTGCAGGCGATGATCTACCCGGACGACCACCCGTACCACCATTCGGTGATCGGCTCGATGGAGGATCTCGACGCCGCCTCGCTCGAGGACGTGGAGACCTTCTTCCGGACGTACTACCGGCCGAACAACGCGGTTCTGACGCTGTGCGGCGACATCGAGGAGGCTCCGGCCCTCGAGGCGGTGGAGCGGTGGTTCGGCGACATCCCCGCCGGCGACCCGGTCCCCCGGATCCCCGGCCGGACGGACATTCCCACGGTGCTCGACGCCCCGGTCCGCGCGGTGGTGGAGCAGGACATCTCTCTCGCCCGGGTCTACAAGGCGTACCGGACCGCGCCGTACGGCGATGACGGCTGGTATCCGTCGGGGGTCGCGGCGCACGTGCTGGCGTACGGCCGGGCCGCGCGGCTGAACCGTCGCCTGGTTCGGGAGCGGCGGCTGGCGCAGGACGTGGTGGCGTTCTCGTTCCCGATCGTGGTGGGTGCCGCCATGCTGGTGGTCTGGGCGACCGCCCGGCCGGGGGTGGATCCGGCGGAGCTGGAGGCGGCGCTGGACGAGGAGCTCGAGGCGCTGTCCCGGGTGTCCGACGACGAGGTCACCCGCGCCGTGCGCCTCCTGGAGGCGAGCCAGCTGGACCAGCTTCAGCAGGTGGACGAGCGCGCCGACCAGCTGTCCATGTTCACCTGCCTCTTCGACGACCCCGGCCGGATCAACACCGAGCTGGACCGGATCCGTGCCGTCACCGCCGCCGACGTCCGGCGTTTCGCAGAGCGCCACCTGGGCGCCGACCGCGCCGCCACCATCGTCTACGTACCGGAAGGAGGTGCGGCGTG
Source organism: Gemmatimonadota bacterium (assembly GCA_046545735.1). Classification (GTDB taxonomy): domain Bacteria; phylum Gemmatimonadota; class Gemmatimonadetes; order Longimicrobiales; family RSA9; genus JAWVYT01. The sequence goes on from JBKGZE010000162.1 coordinate 5,367, forward strand.
AGCAGCAGGGCCCTCGACCGCACGCAGGCCCCTTCGCCGGGGCCCGTGAAGCCGTTCGATTTCCCCACCGTCCACCGCGAGCGACTCGACGGCCCCGACTCGCCCGAGCTCCTCACCGCCCGCCACGGCGACGTTCCGCTGGTCACCGTCCAGGTGGTCACCGAGGGGGGCGCCGCCGCCGAGCCGGACCCGCAGGCGGGCATCGCTCGGCTCACCGCCCACGCGCTGGAGGCCGGCACCGACGCCCACGACGAGGAGGCGCTCGCCTGGGAGCTCGAAAGCCTCGGCGTAGAGCTGGAGACGGCCGCCAGCTGGGACGCCGCCTCCGTCGCCATCACCGTCCACCGCGACCGCCTCGCCCCCGCCATGGCCCTCCTCGCCGACGTGGTGCGCCGTCCCGCATTCCCGCGCGGGCCCGTCGAGCGGATGCGTGACGAGCAGCTCGCCGACATCCTCCAGCGGAAGAAGGAGCCACGCGCCCTGGCCTCCGACGCCGCCGCCCACTTCATCTTCGACGACGGTGTGCCCTACGCTCGCCCCATCCGCGGCGCCGACGCCTCCGTCCGGAAGCTGGGCCCCGACCACCTGCGCGC